>JABLXX010000003.1:300000-387652 GCA_013177825.1 Syntrophaceae bacterium | reverse complement strand
GGCGTCCCCCCCTAATACCGCTCCAGGATCACCCCCCATCCATGATCCCGGCCACCAGGTAGCGACGGATCAGCCGCAGAACGGCCTTATCCCCGACGCGCCTCGACAGCCGATCCATCAGGATGTCTTGATTGACCCGATCGAAGAACCTCTCCAAATCCACATCGACCACCACCCGGTAGCCGTCTTCTACGTGCCTCCGTGCCTCATCACGCTCCGCTTCCTGCTCGGCTTCACCTCGCACTCCTGCGGTACGCCCCGTATTACCAGGCTAAGGGTACGCTCATGCCGTGCGCACCAAACAAAGAAAGGCGGCCCGAAGGCCGCCTTTCTTATTCTTGTTTTGCAATGAACCAAGTGTTTGCTGGAGATTAACCTTTCCTGCGGCGCCGCGAGACGATTCCGACACCGAGCAGACCGATACCGAGCAGGGCAAGGGTTGCGGGCTCGGGGACCATGCGAATTGCCATCTGAACGCTCATTGAACTCGTCTCGTTTTCGGCGGTCCAGACTGAGCAATTACCATCGTCATCGCAAATCACCTGCGAATTATCAAATTCCGCCAACTGGAAAGCTGCCTCGTATTTGTATCCATCCATCCAGAAGGTGACCGGGGCAAAACCCAGTGCCAAGAAAGTGAATTCATCGGGGCACGTTCCCATACCCGATGGCCCGGCGCAAGTACCCGCGTTCAGCGTCTCATTGAAGGTGATCGGGATTGCATTAGCATCCATGGCTGTTCCGATAGTGAGCTCGGAGTAGATAATGGCGGACGCCAGCGTGTAGAAGGTACTCGAGATCGATTTGTTCTGGTGGTAGAGGGTCGTGATCGTTGCCCAATCACCCCAGCCGTCCGTGGTCCAATCGCCCGTCGAAACCGTTCCAGCCTGACCAAGCAGTCTCAGGGCGCTATACTGAGCGTTCCCCCAAGGATCACTGGTCTTCAATCCACCATTGTTGTTATTCACCCCCCAAAAGATGGTATTGTAGTAACCAGTGGGAGGCAGCGGAATGGAACTGTACTGATACCATTTGATATCATTAAACGGTGTGGATGCGTCATCGGAAGCAAGCGTTCCGGCCGCAACACTAAAACCTGTGGACTGTGAATAGGATAAAGTCGTTGCACTCGCCGGCATCGCAATAGCACAGATCGCGATCACCAGCCCCACAAAGAACATTGCCTTTCTTATATACCTTGTTCTCATATGACCCTCCTCTAAGGATTTGAATTGCACTTGATCATTAAGACCTGAACATCAAAACTCCCGCTTTCGAGCAACAAGATGCAATTGAAGTGCCAACAACTATAACATACTGTTATCATGACGCTATACAGAAGCGTATGGATCATTCTTGCATTCAATATGTAAACAAACCCGACAATTATGACGCCATTGAAGGAGCAGCACAGGCCTCACGACCTGATTATTCCAATGATATCAATACCAAGAGCCGACAATGAGCCGGTTTTGCTTTGTAAAAGGTCCCGACACCCACCTTAAGTCCTCGGCATTCCAAACTTTTCCATCATGTCGTAAAGGGTTGGGCGGCTGATTCCAAGCTCAGCGGCAGCCTTGGTCAGGTTTCCACCGTTTCGAGCGATGGCTTTTGTAAGCAATTCTCTTTCAATGATTTCTCGTGCCTCTTTCAGTCCTAAATTTTCGTGCCTCAGTTCAGGCACCCCCATCTCCAGATCCACTGGAGTGATCTTCGAACCCTCAGCCATGATCACGGCGCGCTTGATCCGATTCTCCATTTCACGAACATTTCCGGGCCAAGGATGCTGTTCAATAGCATCCATGGCCTTGTCTGTGAAACCCTTGATCTTCTTTCTGCTTTCGTCCGCATAACGGTCCAGGAAGGCCTTGGCCAGGAGGATTACATCCCCTCCTCTGTCCCTCAAGGGGGGAAGAAACATTGTAATAACACCAAGGCGAAAGTAGAGGTCCTCTCGGAAAGTCCCGTCTTTCATACCTTCTTTCAGATCACGATTAGTGGCCGCGATGATTCGGTTATCCAATTCGATCAGCTCCCGTCCTCCGACCCGCTCGATAACACGATCCTGAAGGAAGCGAAGCAGTTTCACCTGCAAGGGAAGAGGAAGCTCGCCGATTTCATCAAGGAAAAGGGTACCCCCCTCGGCCATTTCGAATCGCCCTTTGCGTTGTATGTGTGCTCCGGTGAAGGCACCCTTTTCATGGCCGAATAGTTCGCTTTCCATTAGGTTTTCGGGGATGGCGCCGCAGTTGATCACAATGAACGGCTCATTCTGGCGCATGCTGAGCCGGTGAATGGCTCGGGCGACCAGTTCCTTGCCTGTGCCACTTTCGCCCATAACGAGAACAGGGGCATCCGTCGTCGCCACTTTGCGGATAACTGTAAATACCTCTTGCATTTTTCCGCAGGTCCCCAGCATCCCTTCGAAGGTGTCACCGCTGAGCCGCCTCTGCAGATCCCTCTGTTCCCGTTCGAGTTGGGAAAGATGGTATGCGCGCCGGAGCACGATCTTTAGCTCGTCGAGTAGAATCGGTTTATAGAAAAAGTCGTAGGCCCCTTTTTCAACAGCGCGCAGAGCATTTTCCTTTTCGCCGCGCCCGGTGATGATGATCACTTTCGTCTGGCCGTGCTCATTGAGAATATCGTCCAGAACGGCAAACCCCTCCTCGACGCCTGCAGGCACGGGAGGGAGGCCGAGATCCAGGGTAACCACCGCGGGTTTTTCCTTCTTCATCGCGGCTGCCGCGCTGGCTCGGTCCTCTGCGAGCACGACATCATAGTCCTGCGCCAGGGCCCATTTCATTTGGGTGCGCAGATCCTCGTCGTCATCAATGATCAGAAGCTTTTGCTTTCTCATGACTCTGATATGTTCCTCCCGGGATTTTTCTGAAAACAGCGGAACTGTATTTCTATTTCATGGGCAACAGGACCCTGAATGTCGTTCCCCGCCCTACTTCACTCTCAACATCGATCCGGCCTCCATGAGCCTCCATGATTGTCTTGCAGTGGTAAAGGCCGATTCCCATCCCCTTTTTCTTCGTTGTCTGGAAAGGCCGGAAAAGAGACTTCTCGACAAATTCCCTGGACATCCCGCAACCGTTATCACGGACACAGATCTCCGCCCAGCTGTCCTGGCAGCGCGTCGCGACGGATATTTGCCCTGCCTCGCCCGGATTGCCAGCCTCATTCTTCGGGTTGCTGGTACCGATCTGCCCAGCCGCCACCATGGCATCCGATGCATTCATCAGGAGGTTTTCAAGCACTTTATGCATCTGCTCAGGATCGATTGACAGGACCGGTACGGTACCCAGATCAAGGGATACAGTCGCCTTGAGGTAGCTCTGTGCATCGGAGACAGAACTCTTGACAAATTCGTTCAGATCGATCCGGCTGAACGACAGAATCATTTCCTTGCTCAACAGGGTGAGGCGGCTGTTCATGGAATTGATCTTCTCGACGCTTTGGGAGATCGTGCGAAGCGCATCGGTCCGGAATTCCGGATTATCGATGTGAATGGGCAGGTTCTGGGTCACAAGGGAGAGCTTCGACGCGAGGTTCTTCAAGTCGTGCATGAAAAAAGCGGACATGGATTGGAAGGCTTCCAGTTCACGCGTCTCCCGAAGGTGCTCCGAAAGCCGGAGGTTCAGCAGGCCCGCCGCCGCCTGGTTCGCAACGGTCCTGACCAGTTCGGATTCTTCAAAGGATAGGGCTTCGTAAAACACCTTCTCGCTCAGGGTCATGATTCCAACAAGCTGGCCGCCGGCACTCAGAGGCACACAGTATCGGATCCTGGATTCCTTGGTTTCCTCGAATCCATAGATTCGCTTCAGGTCCGCCACCCAGTCGTCCTCGCGTCCGTTCAGGTCCACCGGCATTGTCTGATCGGACATGGCCCTGATCAGTTGCCTGCCTCCCTCTCCGAAAAGCCTCGAGTCCATGACCTGCGCGGCGGTAAACACCGTCGAGCCGCCGAACGACAGCCTGTCCTGCTTATCATCCACGAGCCAGATGCTGACGGAAAGGGTCTCCAGCGTTTCCGAAACCATCCGGACGACGACATCACAAAGCTCGCGTGTCTGCGTTACCGAAGTAGTCTGTGTGGTGAAACCCTCCCAGATCTTCTGATAGTCGTACTGGGGACGCTTGAAATGGCGGCTGACAAAGCGTTTCCTCATCATCCGCAGACGGTCTGACAGCAGGATGACGGCAATTCCCATAATGGCCAGGAAGACAAGGAATATGGCGATATGGATATTGCGGATCCACTCGAAGCGAACGGCAACCCATGCCAAAACGCCCACGGTGATGAAGTACACCCCGACAATGAGGACGGTGAATGAATTGTATAGAAACGCATGGGAGAGCTGCACTGAGACATTCAGCGGCTTTCCCCTAAACAGGGAGCGAAGAATCAGGAGATCACCTACCAGAAGCGCTCCGAGGTCGAGAACATCGAGGCCTGTATTAACGCCCTTAAAAAGAACGGTCTGGCTGTGCGTGAAAAGCATGGTTCCGAAGATCCCCCCAATCCCGAGGAACATGAACTTCGTCTGCCAGCGCATATGACCGGTGGCATGACGAAATGTCCGCTCCAGGTTCATGAGAATGATCACCGAAATGATGACCCACAGCAGGTGCCACACGTAACCGGCCGGGCCGATTGGCAAATATAGAGTCGGTGCCTGCGTCAGAACCAGAGGCCCCGCAAAGAAGCCATGCCCGAACAGGACAACCAGGGTAACGGGGAGCACCAGCGAGGAAATCAGGACCCATTTCCATCTTGATATCTGCTCCTGGTAATTGGCCCGGGCGAAACTCACACTGAAGAGAAGCCAGAGTGCCGGCAGGAGGGAAGCAAGCAGAAACTGGGATCGCCGCCAATAGAGGAACTCATTGAGCGACTGTCCCATGTAGGCGAGCCCGCTGAGCCCCGCCTCTAGAGCAAACACCGCCATTCCGGCAGCAAATATGCGGTGAACGAAAGAACGGGTATCGCGCCACAAGGCCAGGATGGCAATTCCCGTGGTCAGCACCGCCGCAATAAGAGATATCGATACATTGAAATTCATAAGATCAGAATATCACACCCTCACCCTACCCTCTACCCGCAAACAGAAAACTTTTTATCATGGCCGCTACTGCCATGCCGGCTGTCCATCCTGATCAGCATTTATATTATGCTTTTCCCTCCCTCCTCTTCAGGAAAAAAAGGATCGGCGCCATCAGAAGCAGCGCGAGGATGAAAAAAGGAATGCCTCCTTCCCTGTGCAGAGAGCTCTGCAGAATCCGCGGGTCCACGTAAGCACCCAGCAAAGTCAGCGTGGTGATGCGAATGCCGTTTTTGAGCATCGTGATCGGAAACACGCAGACGATCAGGACGACCCTCCGCCACCAGGAATCGAGAAAGAGGTAACCGGCCAACAGGGCGGTGATGAACAGTGCCAGCCCCGATCGAATTCCGCTGCATTGCGGCGCCACCTCGACGATCACGCCCGGCAGTTGGAATACAAAACCATCCCTGTAATAAGGGACTTGCGATACCCATAGCAGAAGGTTAGCGAACTCCGTGGAGCCGATCTGCAGAAAGGTGATGATCTCGTTCATGATAAAAGCCGGAACCGGGACCGCAAAAAGAAGAAACAGGAGGGGAAAGAGCGCGGCCGTAAATGCCTTCCTGCCGTATGCAAAGAGAAAAGATCCCCATAACATCACCAGGGAAGACAAGGTGACGATTGTCGAATAGTCATTCGGATTGAGCCCCCTCCCGAAGAACAACACAATGGCATAACCGACAACACCGGCAATGACTCCAGCCGCCCCCAGTTTGTACGAATATTGCATTTTATCTCGAATTTCTTTTCTTTTCTGATATAGGAGATAGATCGTTATGAGGGGAATAAAGGGGATCAGAGTATGATAATCCCTCTTGAAGCTGGAGGCAAAAAGGTCTCTCGTTGGTCCATAATCCATTCCCAACGCAGCAAGAGCTCCAAGAATAAAAGGGATATGCCTCATCACTTCGGGTTTCGAAACGTTCATTAGACACCACCTGGGTAAGATATTTCATGTATGGAGTTATCGTTCGATTTAGTGTATTAGCAAAACGACATATTTATGTCCAGCAGCATTAATAATTAAGTAAAAAGGTATTTCGAATGCATCGCCGAAAGCATCACCCAAAGGAGATATGCTATGAATTGTAAAAGAGAAAACACCTTGGTTCTCATTTGCGGGCTGATAATCCTGTCTTTGTGCTTTGTTACGGCAGGGTGCACAAAAGAGGCGAAGATTGAACGGCACATGAAAAAAGGGGAACAGTATTTTCAGAGCAATAAACTGCAGGAAGCGTCCATCGAATACAAGAATGTAATCAAGTTGGATCCCAAGCATGCAAAGGCCTATTACAAATTGGGCATGACCTTCCTGCGGATGAAGATGATCCGTGAGGCCTATGCTGTTCTGTCCAAAGCGGTCGAATTGGATCCCAATCTGATCGATGCCCGGATCCAGTTAGGGCAAATATATCTCATGGCCCGGGATCAGAAGAAGTCCAGAGAACAAGCGCAATTTATTCTGGCAAAGGATCCGAACAACTCTTCCGCTCACCTGCTGCTCAGTAACATTGCCCTGACGGAGAAGAATCTTGATCAGGCCATCGAAGAGAGCCGGAAGGCGACTGGTGGGGACAAGAAACTGGAGGCTTATCTACATCTGGCAAACCTTTATTTCCTGAAGAAAGATTTGTCCCAGTCCGAAGAGATGCTCAAAGCGGCCATAAAGGTTGACGAAAAAGAACTGAAGGCACGTTTTGCCTTGGCCGAATTCTATCTGCGAACGGGCAAAAAGGATTTGGCGGAGCGTGAGTATGTCGAAGCGACACGGATTGCGCCGAAAGAAGCCAAAGCGGCCGTGATGCTGGGGAATTATTATGCGGCAGTAAACAGACCGGAGGAGGCGGAAAAACAGTTTATCAGGGCAACCGAACTCTCACCCGACGAGTCTTCCCTGAAGGTTCATCTGGGGAATTTTTATTTTGCCTGGAACAAGAAAGACAAGGCCGAGGCATCCTTCAAGGCTGCCGTGTCAAAAGACTCAAAAAATATTCAGGCTCTCGCGAGATTGGCCGATTTCTACATCCAGGAAAAGAAATTTGACGAGGGATTGAAATGGACGGAAGACATTCTGAAAATCAATCCCAAAAGCCATGAGGCAATGCTCCTCAAGGGAAGAATCCTGTTGAGCCGCAATCAGTATAACGAGGCGCTGAATCTTTTTCAGGCCTATGCCAAGGATAATCCCAAAGATGCCTTAACCCATTACCTGATCGCCATGGCCCAATTCGGAAACCGGAATGTGCAACAGGCGAAGGCTTCATTGGAAGAGGCTGTCAGACTGAATCCCAGGATGGAAAAACCACGCCTACTCCTGGCAGAGATCTACCTTCGGGAAGGTAACGCCGACCATGCCATCGACGATATCAAGGCTGTGCTGAACTCCCATCCGAGGAGCATGGAGGCCCACCTTCTGCTCGGCAATAGCTATCTGGTGAAACGAAATCTTCCAGAGGCAACCAAGGTATTCGAGAATCTTGTCAAGATCGCCCCCAATAATCCTATCGGTTATACTCAGCAGGGTCGGATACTCCTGATTCAGAAGAAAGAAAAGGACGCCTTGGCCAAGTTCGAAAAGGCCATCTCTTTACATCCCAATGCCTTGGATCCTCTGCAGCTCATCGTCTCGGTTCATATGAGCCGAAGAGAACCCCAAAAGGCCATACAGAGAGTGGAACAACAGATCAGCATCAGTCCAAAGAATCCCTTTTTTTACAATCTGCTTGGGGGGCTTTATGCAGCCAGCAAGGATGTCGCAAAAGCGGAAGCCAACCTGAAAAAAGCAGTCGAGCTTGCCCCCAACCTGCCCTCGCTGCAAACCGCCCTTGGTAATTTCTATATTCAGCAAAGAATGGTGGACAAGGCAAAGGCAGAATATGAGGCAGTTATCAAGAAGACACCGAACAACCTTTCAGCCCTCATGGCTCTCGGGATGATCGATGAAAGTCAAAAGAACCTGGCCAAAGCGCAAGAGACCTACGAAAAGGTATTAAAGATTAATCCCAACTTTACGCCGGCCATGAACAATCTGGCCTACCTCTATGCGGAACGGGGCGGAAACATCGACGTGGCCCTCAACATGGCGCAAAAGGCGAAAGAACAGGCACCGGAGGATCCCAATATCTCTGATACGCTCGGCTGGATTTATTACAAGAAGAATGTCCCCAGCAGGGCGATTGTGTATTTAAAGGAAGCTGCAGAGAAGTATTCCAATCAGCCCCTGATTCGCTACCATCTGGGCATGGCTTATTACAAAAACGGCAACCGTGACCTGGCAAAAAAGGAATTGAGCGAAGCGCTCAGGCTCGACCCGGCCTTTTCGGGCGCCGATGAAGCAAGGGCAACCCTCAGTGCTTTGAAATGAATAAAACTTTTGCCATCTGCCTGGGTAACAGGCTGAGAAGCTATCTACAGCTTTCAGTCATACCTCAAAAGGAGGATCGGAATAGATATTTGTAAAAAGGAGGACACTTTAAGAATGAATCTCACAAATGGAAGCCGATTGAACGCTGCAACCATTTGTCAATATGAACAGAATCATGTTCTTTACCCTTGGGTACCGCAAAAAGGGTTGTCCCCGGTGATTATTGACCATGCAAAAGGGAATTATGTTTACGACATTTCTGGTAAAAAAATTTTAGATTTTAGTTCGATGTTTGTTTTTTGTAATCTGGGTCATGCTGACGAGAGGTTACTCCAATCGATCTCCCGCCAGGCAGCAAATTTGCCCGCTGCAGCCTCGCCCTTTGCCACCGAGCCAAAAGCAAAACTGGCAAAGTTACTTGCCGAGATTACTCCCGGTGACATTAATAAGACCTTATTTTCGACGAGCGGAGCTGACGCTAATGAGAGCGCAATAAAACTCGCTCGCCTTGCCACGGGAAAAGAAAAAATCATAGCCCGATGGCGATCTTATCATGGCTCTTCAATGGGCGCGCTGGCTCTCTCCAACGATTATCGAAACTGGGCCTGCGAACCATCAATCCCAAGTATCATCCACTGCCTGGACCCCTATTGTTATCGATGTCCGTTCGGATTAACCTATCCCGGCTGCGATCTGCAATGTGCCAAGCACGTTGAGGAGGTCATCCGTTTAGAAGGTGGCACCCGAAGGGTTGCGGCTTTCATAGCCGAACCAATCGTCGGCTCCAATGGCGTCCTTGTCCCACCGGACGGCTACTGGCAGAGAATACGAGAAATTTGTGATAAATACGAAGTCATCATGATGTGCGACGAGGTGATGACCGGTTTCGGACGTACAGGGAAATGGTTTGCCATTGAACACTGGGGAGTCGTTCCCGATATAATTACCATGTCCAAAGGAATTACGAGCGGATATGTCCCTCTGGGTGCCACGAGCGTTAGATCCTGGGTAGCGGAAAAGTTTGAAAGAAATCCGGTGGTCCATGGCCACACTTACAGTGGACATACATTGGCCATGGCCACCGGCGTAGCAGCGATCGAAGCTTATCGAGCGGATGGTCTCATCGAAAGATCTGCGGAGATGGGAAATTATCTCCTGGAGAAAGCGAAAGAACTGCAGCAGAAGCATGTTTCTATCGGCGATGTCCGCGGTAAGGGGCTGTTTGTAGGATTGGAATTGGTAAGAAATCTCCGCACAAAAGAACCTTTGCATGATAGCTTGGTCGAGGGACCAAGGCAACCGACAGCCAAGCTGAAGGTTTTGGCTGAGGCGATGAAGGAGGGTATTTACTGTCTGCCAGGCGTAGCTAGTGTGATTATGATGGCTCCTCCTCTGACCATTACCAAGGATGAAATTGATTGGGCTGTGGATGTCTTTGATCGTGCCCTGAGAATTGCAGATGCGGAAACCGTGAATTAACGTGAACCAACTTATGGATAATCCTTTTTTTATTAAATATTTTTCCGCCGTTCAGGTCCATAGACATCTTTTAAACAAGGCTGATTGCAGAATTGTTCATAATTACCAAGAAATTGTTCATCTCATCAGAAAACCGCCGTATTTGAAATTCTGGTTTTAATCCTGTTGGGGGGTTCCTCGATTCATGTTGAAAATAAAAGGATTAACGAGAAAGATGCTCAATAATTTTCGCTATCTCGGGATGGTATTCTCCGATCCGGAGCGAAAAGACCTGCAGCAAATGTGTTCGGAGTTTCTCTTGTGCACTATTTCGAAAAGATGCATAGCATTGCATTACCTCACCAGTTTCATGTATCGACGTGATGTTCACAATTTCTTAGATTACGTTTCCAAGAGAGAGGCAATTGAAGTACAGGACAGGATCAACAACCCGAAACTTGGTTACTTCATAACCAATAAGTTGTCATTTATGGAACATTTCGAACGTAACGGTTTTCCTGTGCCTCGCCTTCTTGGTTATAATCTATTGGATAAAATGCATATTAAAGAAGCTGAGACTTGGAGCATCAACGATTTATCCTCGCCACAATCGATGAAAGAGTCGCTCAACCATATTATGGCAAACGGGAGAATCGAGGATATTTTTCTAAAACCCATGCTCGGGACTCAAGGTGTAGGAGCTTTTAGGGTCAATCGCGAGCAGTTGAACACAACTCTAGATATAGAACGGCTATATTCTTCAGTCAGTAAAAACAGCTACGTCTATCAGCAGGTTGTCTTTCAGCATCCCGAGTTGTCCAGACTTAACCCAACATCTTTGAATACCATGCGGATAGACACGTTCAGAGCGCCGCACAACAAGGCGGAGATCATTTCAGCATTGCTACGCGTGGGTGGCGGGGGGAATTATATAGACGCCGTTTCAGCAGGCGGAGTTTTCGTAGGTATCCACTTGGACAATGGATATCTCAAAGAAAAAGCTCAAAACTTCTTTCATGGGTCCAGGGTATTTGGAACGTTCATAGCCAATCCTTTGAATGGCATTCTTTTCAAAGGCTTTCAGATCCCGTTTTTTAATGAGGTTAAACAAACCGTCACACGGGCTGCGGAATCGCTGCCGCCGGCATTGATTGGATGGGATGTGGCAGTCGGTCCTGCCGGACCTGTCCTGATCGAGGCAAATTGTCTTTACTATGGACTTACAATGTCCGATATAGCCTATGGAGGTTACAGGAAAAATCCTGTTTATCAAAAAGCCTTGAAATACGCTAACATGAGATAACACTGATACAATCCGACTCCCGATTATCATGAATCAAATGAGATGATATCGAAGAGACGAAAAAGCCTCCTGGCTGTCAACCTGCTATGGCTGACAGCACAGGAGGCTTTTTTGTAGGTTGCTGTGCCTTACGCGTTCTGAGGTCTGGTTAGAACGACACCCCCAGCGATATGACCAGAGCATGCGACCGGCCAAATTCAGACTCCAATTCAGGGTACATGTTGTATTGATACCCCAGATCGATGCTGATCTGCTTGGTCGGATATATGCCCAGTCCGCAGGTCCAGCCCGTAAAACCGTTGCGATCGAATGCAATACCGCCACGGATAAACAATGCATCCACGATCCGATGGTCGATTCCCGCATAGACGCGATGAGCTTCCATGTTGCCCGTGTCGTTTTTGAACAAGCCATACTGATAATCAAGACTGACAGTGGAATCCTTCATGTACTCATACGAAGGGCCGACACGAAGGGTGAACTGTTTTGTCGTATCATTTACCTGTATATAAACAGGTCCGAATAAGCCGGTTGTATCGTAATACTTTGTTGATGACGGTGATGATGAATAATCAACAACCAAGCCTCCAAGGAGATTTCCCGCAATGCGATAAAGACCACCGATTCTAACACCATAGGTGTCACTTGTTGAATTTGCGAGCCTCAAAACACCGTACTTGTTATCGACTTCCGACGACGAATAATTGAAACCTGCCCCTAACGCAAAATCTTCCGAAAAACGCTTCCCGTATTGAAGCTGGACATAGTTCATGTCGTAGTGAAACCCAATACCTTGCTTCGTATCATCACCATTGCTTCTGGCCTTTGCATAAGCAAATTGAAGGGTCCCATATTTTTCTAACTCCTTGGTAACAGATCCCGTTATGACATGCAGATTCGTGCCTTCTTTAAACATGATGGCTGAATACTGCGGGTTCAATGACACACGATAGGTCCCCGTCAGGCTTTGCCAGGCAAGCGCGGCCGGATTTGAGGATGACTGCCACTTGCTTCCGGCCGATGCACCGCCTGTTGCGGCTACATCTGCGTATGAAGAGAAACGGCTCAGTGCGGCCGGGAACCGCAACGAAAAGTCCTTGTCATCATAATCGGCTGCATAGGCCAAGCTTCCCATACACAACACTGCGGCCAGAAAAGCGACCAGCCCGATCAAACCTTTTCCGAATTTTTTCTCCATAAGTGCTCCCTCCCGTCGAATTGAATCCATCAGTACTGTTTCTTTTTATACCGGTGCCTTACAAGGTTGACGGAATTTATCATACTTTTCAAGCAAAAAACATAAGTAATTCCATATTCAAAAAGCATGAAGCCTTCAAAGCCCTCCGGCACGATTTGACAATCGTGCCGGAGGGTCATCCCACATATTTAAGCAAATTCCTTGATTGCTTGGGCGATATACTGGATCTGGCTTTCTGTGAGCTCCGGGAACATCGGCAGTGAAACGATCTCCTGGGAGGCCTTCGTGGCCTCGGGAAAGTCGCTTTCTTGGTGGCCGAGATACGCATAAGCCTGCAGATTTGGAAGAGCAATGGGATAATGAATGCCCGATGCAATGCCCTTGCTCTGCAGGTGTTCCTGGAGCTTCTGGCGCGATCCCTTTTGCACCCGAACCACATAGAGATGATAGACGGCCGTCACGTCGTCTATTTCCTGCGGTATAACCACGCCGGCGTCGGCAAGATACTTGTTATAGCAATAGGCGTTTCTCCTGCGTGCTTCGCTCCATGCCGGCAGGTGCTTCAGCTTGGCTTCCAGGATAGCTGCCTGGATACCATCGAGGCGGCTGTTGACCCCCTCCAGTTCATGGTCGTATTTACCGGCGCGGCCGTGGTTGGCGATCATCCTTGCCTTCTCTGCCCAGGCATCGTTGTTTGTGACAATGGCCCCCCCATCCCCATAGGCGCCCAGATTCTTTCCCGGATAAAAGCTGAAGCAGGCAATGTCGCCCATGGATCCGATGACACGCCCCTTGTAGATGGCGCCGTGCGCCTGCGCCGCATCTTCAACTACCTTGAGATTGTATTTCTTGGCCAAGTCCAGGATAGGATCCATGTCCGCCGGCTGGCCATAAAGGTGAACGGGAATGATGGCCTTGGTTTTGGGTGTGATCTTCTCTTCGATCTTGTTCGTGTCGATATTGTAGGTCTTCGGGTTGATATCCACAAAGACGACTTTCGCCCCAGCCGCCGTGATGGCCTCCGATGTGGCGATAAAGCTGTTCGCCACGGTGATGACCTCGTCACCTTTCCCAATGCCCAAGGTTCGCAGGGCTATATAAAGAGCGTCCGTTCCGTTCGCGACGCCAATGCCGTTTTTCACGTTGCAGAACTTTGCAAAGGCCTCCTCGAAACTTTGCAGAAAGGGACCGCCGACAAATGCCGTCTTTGAAATTACGGCGGTGATTGCCTGATCGATTTCTTCCTTGATGCTGTTGTACTGGCTTTTCAGATCGACGAATGGGATGTTCATCATGTTTGTTCTCCTCCGTGGCGTAATATTTTCGGGGGGCTGCCCCTGTTATGTGTATTTGCGAAACTGTCCCTTGGGGAAATCCTGTCCCTTATTTTGTTACCGTGAGGACTGTGATTTCGGGACGGCAGAAAAAGCGGACCGGGACTCTTGTGGTCCCGATCCCCCGATTTACATACATCTTTGTTTTGCCTTTATCATAGAGCCCGCTCATAAAGGCTGACTTTTGGGCTGATTTGGATCTCTCGGTCAGGAAGGGGATTCGGATCTGCCCACCATGTGTGTGGCCGACCAAAAGGAGATTCACCTGCGCTCCGATGGTCTCGCCGAAATGGTCGGGCTCATGGGCCAGCAAAACAATCGGCGCACCCAACGGGATACCGCTGAACGTCTTTGATTTGGGTCGCCTGTTCCATGCATAATGGAATCCCGCGATATACAGGATCTTATTATTGGGCAAACTCAGCGCCCGGTTTTCATTGATGAGGATGTCGATCCCGGCAGCTCTGAATTCGCTCATAATTGCTGGATTGTTCAGAGGGTAATCATAATTTCCAGTAACTCCGAAGATACCCGTTGTTGTTCTAAAGCTGCGAATCAATTCTGTAAGCGCCGACACTTCTATCGCCATTTCACTCTTCTGCTTGTCACTGAAAAAGTCGCCGGTAATGAAAAGGAGGTCCGGCTTCAACGCATTGACCTTGGCAATCAGGTCTCTTTCACGGTATCCAATTCCGCCCTGAAGATGGATATCAGAAATCTGAACAACCCGCACTCCTTCCAAAACCTGGGCCAACTCCGGGTCGTGGATCACGACCTGTTCAGTCTGAAGCCAGTTCGGCTCGATCCAATAGGCATCGGCAATAGCTACCGTTCCTATAAAGACGACGATAATAGCCAGTTTATTAAAAAGAGGTATCCTCTTCTTTCTGAACCATTGAAAGCAGGTAAAAATTAAAATAGCCGAGGAAAGAAGGAGAAATGCCCATGTTATAAGATTGAACTTTTCAACTGTCGTAAACATGCCTCTTTGGATCTGCCTTCAGTTTGAAATCATAATTCTGACTTTTTTTACAATATTAAGCAGATAATCGTTCTTACAAACATAATTATCCCTGAATTCAGATGCATATCTTCTTGCAGATTTTTTTATAATCTCTTTATAGCCAAAATATTCTCTACCGCTCAGATCGACACCAGCTGGATTTAATGTAGCCGGGTTTGTTGTCACAATAGATCGTACAATATTCCCGACGCTATCCCATTTTATTGTTGAGATACGTGATTTCAGTTCATCAACCAAAACACCCAGTTTTTCATAGCCATTTTTAAAATAATCGTGATGGAGCACAATGAATATGGGATCACAAATCACATCTGCAACATCTTCAGGTTTGTACCGTAAGAAAAATGGAAAGCTTGAGGACAATGAACCATCCACCGGTAAAGGCTCTGTGTTCACAGCCGCCCAATACCCGTTTTTCGCCAACACTTCCAATGCTGCATTCGAGAATATTCCTTGGGGAAATACCATGACTCTTTCAAATGGTATACCTGTTCTCCTTTCATGTTCAATCATTCTCGCAGTGGCCAATGTCACTTTCATGTCCAAATAATTCGAATCCTTATTCCCGAACTCTCCTTTTTCGTGATCGCATCCATGAACACACAAACAGAACCTATCGGGTCTGTTTCTAAACAAATAGGCAATTTTTTCGTCTGTTCTTTTATAGTTGAACGGAATAAACGCAATCGACGTGAAAAAATTATGTTTATCCATCAGTTCGAGCAACTTCCTGAAGTTCAAGAAACCATAGTTTTCCCTCAAGAGCGGGTCATCAATTATGACTGATGCATGGTATGCTTGATCAGGCATTTTTCCTCACTCCTCTTTGATGGGAATTAGTCCATTTTTCCAGTCTTCAAAACTTGTTTCTAAAGTCATCGGAATAGTTACTCTATATTTAGGTTTTGCCGGAGAACCCATTACAAATGTGAAGGGAGGAACATCCCTTGTTACAGTTGATCCCATACCCACAACAGCTCCCTCGCCGATATTTAAAATCTGACCTGGTATTGAAGCAATGTTACAACTCATGCCAATCCACACGTTTTTCCCAATAATTACTTTGCCAGTTCCTCTAAAGTGGGCAATGATATTTGTTCTTAAAGCAATTTGAGCACCATCGTGTATTTCAATGCAATCCGGATGTGCATTTTCCAAGTAAACATCATCTCCTATAAATACATTGCCATAAATCTTTACACCGCGAAGTTTATGCAGAAACGGTCTCAGAGTGGAAGCGCCGGGACAATTCCGTGCCATCAGGTGAAGAACCCGATTGAAAATCCCTCGTATGAAGGTTTCTTCCACAGCCCCAGTTCCCCTGCTTTCAATCATTTATGAATATTACAAGAAGCTTTTCTTCCTGCTATTTATTAACTCATCTGATAAGCAAACAATCAGGGATAGAATTTTTTTTTCAATGTTTTAAGCCTGCGTACTACTCTGCTTCGCTCCTTCCTGTATTTCATGTGCTTCATCGGATCAGTTACTACCCCTTCGAAATCATCCCTGCTGATATCTAAAGCATTCAAGAAAAAATCCATATTGGACGGTTCTTTCAAAGATTCCCTTTTTTCGGCAAGACGCTTTTCCGCTTCCTGCCTGTCCAACTGACCACAAGTTACAAGTTTACTGAAACGAAGCATCTCAGGAATCAACGCCGGAAACTTTCGGTATCTTATATAGTGAATGATATTGTCGACTTTACAATCCGAATGCTCTGCGTCAGGACTGTGCGCTGTCCATCCCAACTTGCTTGTAATCGTTTTATAAATCAAATCATAATCCCAATCCATATAATCGGGTAATTTGATAGCAGGCGGTGACTTGAATAACCCCATTGGCTGCATTAAGACTTCGGCTTCTTTCAATAGAGGGGTATTCTCTAAAACATTCTCTAAAAAACTGTAGCTCCCATCGAGGAAATATGCCGGATTGACATATTCCTCTGAGCGTCTTGATGTACCCGTTATGGCAAGAGGAATATTGAAAGCAATCTGGGTCCTGAAAATGGTGGTGCCAATGCCTTTCATGCACACGGGACAGAGAAAACCAGTATTCAAGAAAAAATGTCTATAAAGCTTCATCAGTAGCGGTTTACTCAAACCATAATATAAATGGTCAACGCCAAGCACATCGCAGGCATTTTTTATGTTGACTCTTGCATGATCTGTCAGAAACCCATTATCCCATGTTACAGCAAGGCACTTGAGATTGAAACGTTTCTTGCATAAATAAAGAACGTAAATGCTGTCTTTCCCCCCCGATATTGGCACGAGAACATCATACATCTGATTTCTTGCTTTTGCTCTATTTAGAATGCCTTCAAGTTCTTTTAGTTTATCTTCTTTTTTGCTTTCCCAATCGCCCCAATTCTTATCGTAGTCCCGGCAGACAGAACAGATCCCCTTTTCATCGACAAGTACGCCAGGCACTTCTGTTTTCAATAAGCATCTTGTGCATGAATTCATATGCTGAATATCTCCTTTAATGAGACCATCGAAAATTTCTATTCATTCTATTGTGCCATTACGTCATCGCATATTTAAAGCCTATAATGATAGGGGTACTGTGTAACATCCCCATTAACACGGACAACGTCAAATTCAGTACCTGTTTTTCTCTAATTGTATCCCGCAATAAGACAGAACGCAACTCGATGAATACGAAAGCTTAAGGATTGGTGATATCCATCGATGCTTTCCAAGCGGTAATAACGCTATGAACGATATTGACCAGACAAGCACAGAAAGAATGCATTTAAAAAAACCAATGAATCCCGAAAAACCATCTTTACGGAGATTCTCTCCATTCAGTGCACCTATCTTGAAATATTTCTTAAGATGGAATGAACTTTTGCACCTATCCGCCGTTACCGTTTCATAAGCTTCCGCTTCGTCGCACCACACAAATATACGGCCCAACGAAATTTGCCGTCTAAAAAAATCTACATCTTCTCCACCTGTCAGACCAAAAGCCGGATCAAACCATATTTCATTTTCTGGAAACATTGAACGAGAGAGCAATACGTTTCCAGTACGTGTATCGCGAACAGTCAGTTTCGTTCCCGTCAAAAACCGCCTTCTGTTAAAAATGTTTCCTTCCCTTAGCCATCGTGGTGACTCGGGAGGAAATTCGGGCAACACAGGACCAAGGGCACCATCTGCTTTATAATCCATTTTGGCATTGTATAGCCGTGCAAGCCATTCCTTTACCGGGCATTCATCATCGTCTATGAAGGCAATGAGGTTTCCCGTAGATAATCTAATCGCCCTGTTTCTCGCGAGAGCGATGTTTTGCTCCGTTTCACACGAGTACATGATTGGTATGACTGATTTGTTTTGATGTTGGAGAACAACAGGTTCCGCAGACCGAGTGCGATCATTATCCACAATGACAATTTCATACGTAAATCCATCATCAACAACTTGTTTCAATATACCTTCTAAAGCATGACTTAACATTTCAGGACGCTTATATGTACAAATGCAAACAGAGATATGACTTTCATTTTTTTTTCTTCTTCCCTTGCTCATAATAGTCTTCAATTATAAGATTGATATTTATCTCTAAGCAAATACGACTTTATAAATGCGATTTATTACTCTAGATTGCTCTCGAGCATATTCTAATATAATTACTGTTGCTGACATGACAATAGTCACTATAATGATTGTTATTGCCATATTTAACTTAGCTGTTTGAGTGGCTGTCAATGACACAAACAACCTTATATATAGAATTTGAATAATGTAACTAAATAGTGAATATTGCCCAAGCAATATTATCAACTTTGCGATACTATACTTTGCATTTGTTTTACAACCTATTACATAAAAGATTAGAATACTTATTAGTGCCGATAGAATTTGCATATGGTAATAATCTCCCCCGCCCCAATAAATAAAACCGTAAAGCACCAATAATAAGAATAAAAATGTCCACCTTTTTGACAATTGATTAATATGCAAAAGAGGTATAAATCCAACAGCCATACCGATAAGACCAAAACTAATAAAGCTTAAATTATAGATAGAAATGCCATGATATTTTAAAAAAATGCAAAGTCCGAATATAAACATTGTAAAGATTGAAATAAAGATAGGGGTGAATAGTTTAAACATCGATATAACGATGGATAGGAGGAGTATATAGCTAATAGGAAGAAGTACCTCGAATGCTACCATCTTCGGACTGCCAATGACGTAAATACTTAAACAATCCGCCCAATAATCCTCCAGTTCGAAAACATAGCCTAAACTAAATTTTGGCTTCATCATACGAGCTAACAAGTTTAAGAATGTAAATATTAGCAAAAGTTTTAATGCTCTTGAAGCCAACCTTGTTCTAAAACCATTTGCATCAAGTCTGTACTTGGGAAGATATATTTGAGTTATAATAAAGCCTGTAATCATTATAAATGACGGTGGAAGAAAGGCCATATACTCATGAGGCAGTGATCCGTATTTAAGGTGATTAAGACTGTGATATACGACCATGAAAAACACGAGAATCCCCTTTGAAAAATCTATTGCATCAATCCGCCCCTCAGCTTTCATATTTATTGTATCCATAATGATGGTTCTTTACCTAGTAATTATGCTGATAAATTATAAATACAACGAATTCACAAACCCGTTAAAATACTACAGATAATAAATATTTATTATGCCCGAATTGGGCTGTCAGTTCTATAGCCAATTGAAACCAGCAACACAAAAAATAACAATATTTTGTCATTACCGTTTCAGGAATATTTTTACAAGATCCACCAATTCATATATTGAACTAAAGCTGCGCTGAAGAATTACTACTATCCCAATATAAAGCAAAGGAATAATAACTACAATCATTAGAACTCGAGAAAATAGGCTGAGATGATCGTACAATACGTTAAAATACGGCCAAATAAGAGGAAGGGAAAGCCATATTGCAGATGCAAGAATTCCTGCCAAGAAATAAGGCATTATGCTGCGCAACAAGGCGGCAATGTTCATCTCTATTGGTCGTCCGGCATACCAAAGGCCCGGCAGGACAAGTATAAACTTAACCAAAGAGACGGATGCTGCCATCGCGAGAGCACCAAATGGCGCCGCAGCAGCGAAGAACACTACGGTGACGATCGTTGCCAGGATATTCCACCGAAGCCATCTTCCCGGCGTTCCGAGTGAGAGATGAAGCCACGATATCGTGGCATAAACGAGCATCGCCGCGATTCCGGGGCTGAAAGCCATGAGTATTTCCCCCGTTTCGGTCCATCCCGGTCCAAGAAGCAGCGGGACAAGATCACGGGACGAAAGCATCAGAACAACAGCCGCCAATGTGCCGATAAAAGCAACCATGGAAACGGCCTTTGTATAATATTGAAAATAGCGTTCCCTATCATCCCGCAAACGACTCAGCGTTGAAAGGGCTACGGTGGTCAGAGGAAAAATGATTTGCTGCGCAGGCATGGAAGACAAATGATATGCACGTTCATAATTACCCAGTATAGCAGACCCATGAAATTTACCGAGAAGCATTCTATCAAAGCTTTTTGTGAAATAATCTATTGAGAAATTGCCATATACCTTCACCGCAAATTTCAGACCGGGAATTGCAGCAGAAAGGTTTTGCGGCCTGCCCGGCCGCCAAGACAACGTGAACCATGTTGCGATTGCGATCAAGACGGGGATCATAAGCTGTCGGGTAACGACGGCCCAATAAGACATCCCGGCCAATGCAACCAGGATGGAGAAGATGACGGATAAGATACCCGTAACAAGATCCACAACGGCGATGGATGCAAATTTCATCTCCCTTCTTAGCAGGGCTCTGGGGGTGGTGAATAAGGCTACAAGGATGAAACTCGACGCAAAAGCGGCGGAGATGCTACTCAATGCGGGTTCTGAATAGAAATCAACAAGAAAGTACCCGAAGACGACAAAACCCAAGGCAAAAAATGATGCTATAAAAAAGTGTACCCAGAAAATCGAATTGATCTCTTTACTACTTATGGTCTGCCTTTGCTGGATATATTCTGAAAAGCCATTGAGGCCAAAATTCATCGGCAAGAGGCTGAATGCTGTAACCATTGCGACAAGGCCGAAATCTTTCGGCGTCAACAACCGTGCAAGGATGATGACTCCAATAAAATGAAATATGAAATTTAGAAATTGTGTAACGACATTAATCCCGGCCCCTTTCACCGCTTTTTTTTTCAGGCCGGTTGCGCTCAATTCCCCATAATTATCGCTCATCGGATAAATTCATCTTCTTGAATATTATCAAACATTCTGATTAATCTTTGGCTTATAATTTGGAAGAGTGATAATTCCTATAAAGAACAACAACCACATGACGTTAGGTCCATAAAAAGTCGCCTCCGTGTAGTTGTATAATGCAACAACGACAATCAAGCAGAGCCGTAGATTCGCTGACGGGTAGTCAATACTGAGGTGTCGATTCACACTTAGGAGGCCTGAGAAGATCCAACATATGATGAAAAAAACACCGACTAGGCCCATGTTCAGGTACATTTCTAAGTAGCCGTTATGCGCTTGGACAATATCGCCCCAACGCGCTTGTATGATTGCCAAGCGCTCTCCCAGCCAGAAACTTTCGTAGCCCGCTCCAAATATAGGATCAACAGTTAGATTAAGTACGTGCTCCCACATGGGAACTCGAGTGGTCAGATCTGGCTTCCTGCCCAGTAGCTCAATCACATACTCTTTAATACCGAAAGTCATTTCCGATAGACCGGCTATGACAACACATACAATACCGAAAACAATGAGCTTCGAGGGATTCCGAACAAATGCAGGATGCTTGGCAATTGTAAAAAGAAGTATGGTAACAACCATGCAGGCCAGAGAGGTTGCACTGTTTGCCATGCGGAACAGCCAGAAGAGCATAACGAACATGATCATGTATATGGAGAAGTGCAGACGCGGTCCCGCGTCACCTTCTTTCTTTCCTCCCCAAAACAAGTTCCACAAAAAATAAATCCCCGAGACCAGACATAATGCACCCAGGGCATTCTTATGACTCGTAACACCTGTTGACATCAATTCACCCGTTGAATGGTGGTAGGCGCGACCAAATTCCGGGTAATACTTTATGAAAAGCACGGACAACGGTAAAAGGATAAAAGCAAGGCGCTTCAGGATAAGACCGATCGCCAAATAGGGACGCGCCTCGGTTAAGATTACCAATGCCATGATTACAACACACGATGCCTTGATCAACCTTTTGAAAGAAACATAAGGATAATCAGACCAGAAAATACTGATAGCACCAAAGATGAAATAAAGCCAAATCCAAGAGTTTTTAACAAATATCGTTCGCCAATCGATTTTCCGCTTTATCAGAGCAAAGATGCCCAGAATTAACAGAGCAGTATATATATTTCTATTTAAAGGATTGCCCTCGATAATGGAAGTCATGGATAAGGAAGGATCCGGGGTTTGAAGGTCTAACCACTCGGATATGTTGCGTGATCGAGTAAAATACATCCAGACGAAGGGAACCCACAAAGCTTTGGAAAAGCCTTTGTTATTATTCCTGTCCATCCAGAACAGATAAATAATTAAAACAACCGTGAGTAATGCTGCTAATTGGGGTTGCATGTTGATCTCGTTATGGCAGGATTCGGTCCGAAAATAAGCTTGTTGTTATCAAAACCCATCCGTCTATAGTACCTTGAACCATTGTGTCATGATTGCGTTCTGCGGTATATCCTACTTAAATTTTTCTAATCGGGTTTATTCAGCGGGTGGGGATAAGGATAGGGTGTATAATAAGCCTTCCAGGTATCAGGCGCAGTGCATTTATAAAGAGTTCCCGTGATCGGTGTGGGCGGTTCTTTTCCTACCATACCTTTCATACTGGAACATGATTGGGTGGTTGCCCAGTAAGCCACTCCCGTCGCGCACGAAGCGGGCCGGTTTTCGAGTCTCCCACAACCGACGCCCGATGTGCCGTCGAAAGTTTCCGAATATTCATAGTAATCCCTGTTCGCTTTTATGTGGTCATTGCTTTTGTTGATAACGTCCACCTTGATATTGCCCGAATCGCCCCTGTTGATCCAGAAGTAGGCAGGCTGATGCACTTGCGTGAATTCCCCCGGTGGTGAAGTGACCCATAATACGGAATCGGGGCCCATCCCGACCTGATCGCGGCAGGGATAACCCGTCTTGTCTTCATTCCCGTCCCATTTGGAACCGCCATCACATAACTTTCCTTCCCCTGCATCTTTATAACAACGCACATTATCGAGGGCGACAAATCTACGATTCCAGTTCCCCTTGTAGCTGTTATAAAAAACGACTCCTGTCCCCCCTCTTAGGCGGGTAGCGTAATAATTTACGATTCCGGCAACCTTGTTGATCGCGTTGCCGTATATTTCCCATCGTTTGAGAGCGCGATTGTTCCCCTGTACAGAATGAGCTTCGAGATAATTACCGTCTACCGTATTGTACCGAAATACATATGCGCCCCCATAGCTGCCATCGATTGCATTCCCCGCCGGAGACGCCGTCCTGATAAATATGTTGTCTTCAATATAAACGGCATTTTCACCAGTTCCCAAACCCGTCGGCAGGGTCCATTCTGTATTTGCCAGCATAGCGCCACCATGTGCAATGATGCGGCCGTTGTAAAACTGATTATGGTCTATGAGGCCCGTTGGTATTTCATACGCTTTTCCAGCGGTTTCATCCGCAATAATGCCTGTGCGACCACCTTTGTCTGAATAGAATTTGTTGTGATCAATCCGAAAACCTGTACCGTTCATCTTTAAAAACATGTTGTCAAAAGTAAAGCCCTCTATTCTGGACCCGGATCGTCCCAGACTCAAAGTCACTCTCGTTCTGCCCGGGTCGCCAACATGTAGTATCGTCTTATCAATCCCTGCGCCTCTCAGGGTTATTTTCTTATCCTCCGGAATCTTGATGCCGGCAGTCCATGTGCACAAGCCGGGAGGGACGACGACGGTATCGCCTGTTTCAGCCGATTGGATTGCTGTCAGGATATGCTCTTGCGAACAGCTCTCGGCACGGACCATTCCGGCATTTACATTTGATGAGATTGCAGTACAGAAAAACAACGCCATGAAGATTATCGGGTAGATTCTGGAAAACTTTTGTTTTGGCGTCCCCAAAAGGATTCGAACCCCTGTCTTCGGCTTGAGTGGCCGATGTCCTGGACCGCTAGACGATGGGGACATTCTATCAAAAACATATTGCGCTAAGATTAACATGGCTAATCCTTGCATACGACGTCTTTCTTTTTTTGTTCGTAACATAATCCGTTACTTTATTGTAAACCGGATTATTCCTATATCCGCCATATGCAACATCGCTGCACTGCATTGCGTAATAAACCGTGTTGCCTTCTATCAAGACAGGACCACTTTCTGATACGCCGATATCCCAACCAATCAGCGATTGGGGAAGGCAATCGGCGGCTTCTATCGCCAATGACTTGACCTTTTCATAATATGGGATGAGGAAGCCCTCGAACTTCATGCCGGAAACCGGGTGATGCGTCAGCAGCATTCCCCCATCGGGGATCTCAAGAACCCCATAAGGTCTTAACCTTCCAGTCTCCATATTGATACCGACGTAGAAACCTCCTGCCGTTATGTTATCGACAAAGCTCCCCTCTCTACCAATTCGAATGAAAGCAGAGATGATTTCAGGTTTTTGTCCACAAGCTTTAAATGTGTCGATTCTGATCGTATTTAATGTCGTCCGATTAAGCATTTCCAAATCGCCGTGTTGCTTTACTCCGTCTTGGAATATGTACGAATCGGACGTGATTTTCTCCAATAAATCAGTTAGCTGGTGCTTCTGAAGAGAAACGTTCTCATCAGAAAATCTTACGATTCCGTGACCACCGGAAAGAAGGGTCGGCTTCATGAAGATTGCGTGATTCGATGATCTGAACAATAGTGTTTTTAAGATAATGTCAAGAGATTCGGGTGTTGTTACTTCATGTGAAGTCCATCCTTTCTCACCAGACACAACAACTTTTTCCCGCAGGTTGTACGCAAGCAACCGGGGCATCGGTATGTTAAAACCTTCAAAGTGCTTATGAAAATATAATTTATCCCCGAGTATGGCATGTGTAGAATCATCACACATAACTCGCTGCATGTACTGCCACTCCTTGTGACTTATATAATCGAGATAATTTATAATATTTTTTTTATAGAGAAGGCTTGTGAAGTAGTAAGAAGCTATTGAACGAGATTTTAAAGATGATATAAAAAATTCTTTTGTAATTTGTTGCAGAGATTTTCTCTCCTCGTCTGAATAAACGATTCTCCCATTTCTGATTATTCTTAGCAAACGGGATACGATCTTTTTTTTATCCATAATTTTAACTGACTATGGTTAAAAGACACAGAATGACAAATATTCTTATCTGCAAGGGTATTACAAGATTTTTTATGGGCTGTTGCTCTTCATCACGTTATGGAAAATCCATCGCGCACTGCGCCCTAGAAAACATTGCCTCAAGCGGGCCTCCAGGCGTTTTGCGAACGAAGGATAAACACCCCGCCGTTTGGCAGTGATGATCAGTTTCGTAATTGTTTCTTGCATAGCCGGTGGCACAGCTATGATCTGTGGACGCACTTTGGTTATCTGGAATCCGCGTTTTACATAATTATTTAGGGCATGCTCCCCATCGTAACTTCTTGTATGAACGATCATTTTGCTTGGTCTGCGTTGCCAGGCAGAAGAGATTCCATGGCTCAACAAATGCTTCCCGATCCCGCGTCCCGAATACTGATCGAGAATGCCGAGAAAAATGATCTGAATCCGGTTGTCTGGATAATGGTAGGCTTCCAGAAATCCGATGGGCCTCCCTTTCAGCCTCGCCAGCCATATAATGGTTCGCTCTTGCGCTATTTGCATTTCAAAATCATCTATTTCCCAGCCTCTTCGATCAACCCATAAATGATTCTCTCCAATACCTTGATAAAATTCCTTGATTGTATTGGCATCCTCCTGTGTAGCACGAACAATTTCAAGATCAGGGACGGGCTTGAAGTCCAATCGCGCCTGATCTTCATGATTCATCTGCAGCGATGTCGTTAATGTGAAGACCTTCTTGTGTTTCATGTTCGTGTTAGAATTTGAAAGTCGATTCACATCATCGTTTGTTTAAATAGGCCAATACTTTTTTATAAACAGGATTTTTCTTGTACCCTCCATACGCCATATCGCAACCTGTGAGTCCGTAATAAAGGCAGTTCGCTTCGATCAGTACAGGACCGTAGGGGCCGACCGCCACATCCCATCCAATCAAGGCCGATGGCAGATATTCGGCCGCGCGCATGACGGTTTCTTTCACTTCGCGAAACAGCGGCACATGATATCCTTCAAAAACAAACCCATTTACCGGATTGGCTTCAAATGTTCCAAATATCTGAGATCCGTGAAGGAGGTTCATTGCAACTTTTTTCAGTTTGCCGCTTTCCAGATGAATACCGACGAACACACCACCCGCTGAAGTGTTGTCCACCCAGTTCCCCAAACCGCCCACGCGGAGGAAGGCTGAAAGGATTTCGGCTTTGGTTCCCGGCGCCCTGAACGTGTCAATCCGCATGGTATTCAGGGAGCTTGGGTTGAGAATGGCAAGATCCGGATGCTGATCCACAACCTCTTGAAAAACAAAATAATTTTTGCTGACAGAATCGTACAGGTTATCCATGTCGGTCCGCTTGTGAAGGTGGTCTCGGGTGACTTTATATGCCTCAGATCCCTGGCTCCCACGGATCGGTTTCATGAAAAGCTCTTCAAAGCCCCAACTCTCCAGAAGACATTCCATGCACTCCTTCAACTTCTCTGGCGAGGATAACTCGGCGGACTCCCACTGATGATCAATTTTCAAATACATCTTGCCCAGTATGTTGTAGCCGAGAAGGCGGGGAACAGGAAAGCCGCCTCGTTCAAAATGTTCAAGAAATGATAATTTGTTGCTTACAATATCGGAAAGCTTCGGATCATTGATCTTCTCCTGCACTTCATCCGCTTCTTTCCTGGAAACATAGTCAAAAATGTTATTGATGCTGCGTCGATATAAAAAGCTGGTCAGGTAATGAATGGCAAGGCTTCTGGATGCAACACTGCACTGGAGAAATTCCCAGCACATCCGGGGAACGCTTTTTCGCTCCGGATCGGAGAGAATCATATGAAAGTTGTGTCGGATAATGGTCAGTCTTTCAGAGAGACCCATGATTTTCTCTATAAAACTGTGAAGCTTCGATAAACATGATTGGCGTCCCCAAAAGGATTCGAACCCCTGTCTTCGGCTTGAGTGGCCGATGTCCTGGACCGCTAGACGATGGGGACATTGTCATTGCATCAACATGAAGTACTGGTTTTCTTAGAGATGTCTAATTCTATGGAAAGTTAAATAATAACTTGATGAAGCGCATTATTCTATATGTGTTTAGCATGCACTAAAGCTTTTTGATAGACAGGATTTTTCTTGTATCCTCCATAGGCAATATCAGAGCTCGTAAGTCCGTAGTAGAGAACATTCGCTTCCATCAGCGTGGGACCTGAAGATGAAACAGCCACATCCCAACCGATCAAAGCCGATGGAAGATATTCAGCCGCTCGTATGATGGTTTCTTTAACTTCATCAAAAAGGGGTACCTGAAAGCCATCAAAAGGAATCCCATTGATTGGATTGACTTTAAATATTCCAAATGTTTTCGAACCATGAAGAAAATTCAGAGCATTTTCCTTGAGTCTTCCACTATCCAAATGGACACCAACAAGCACACCTCCCGCTGAAACGTTATCCACAATATTTTCCTTGCCCCCCACACGGAGAAAGGCGGAAAGGATCTCAGCTTTCGATCCTGGTGCCCTGAATGTGTCAATGCGCATGGTATTCAGAGAGCTCGGGTTGAGAATGGAGAGATCAGGATGCTGACCCACAACCTCTTGAAACACGTAGCAATTTGAAATGACTGATTGGAATAAGCCCTCGATATCGATTTTCGAATGAAGTTTGTTACGATCGACTTTATTTGCACCGGATCCCTGACTCCCGCGGATCGGTTTCATGAAAAGCTCTTCAATTCTCCAATTCTCCAGAAGGCATTCCATGCACTCCTTCAATTTCTCCGACGAAGATAAATCTTTGGATTTCCACTGATTATCATTTTTAAAATACATCTTGTTCAATATGTTATAGCCGAGGAGGCGGGGAACGGGAAAGCCGCCCCTTTCAAAATGCTCAAGAAAAGACAATTTATTGCTTACGATGTCGGAGAGCTTTGGATCATTGATCTTCTCCTGAACTTCATCCGCTTCTCTTCTGGAAACATAGTCATAAATGTTGTGAATGTGCCGTCGATATAGAAAGCTGGTGAGGTAATGAATGGCAATGCTTCTCGATGCTATACTGCACTGGAGAAATTCCCAGCCCATCTGGGGCATGCTTTTCCGCGCCGGATCGGAGAGAATCCGATAAATGTTGTGGCTAATTATGGTCAATCTGCCAGACAGCCTCGACATCGTTGTCATAAACAATGAAACCTTAAGAAAAAGTATTTTTTTGGCGTCCCCAAAAGGATTCGAACCCCTGTCTTCGGCTTGGGTGGCTGATGTCTTGGACTGCTAGATGATGGTGACGTTTTATCAGTTATAGTCATGCTTACAATAGAAGTGAATATATCAATTCTTTTCAACGAAGAGTCTATGAATCAGTTCTAATTTTAATAGCTTGCTAATCTCAGTTGTATAATTTGCATCACCTTTTGTGTGGCCGTGTACCATTTTTTCTACTTCCTTCCTATTTAAATAAGGCCTTGCCAACGATTTGTCATCCAGCAATATACTTTTTACGTAATCTGCCAGTTCATCACGGTACCATATACGGAAATGGGCAAATTTATGACGACCAAGAAATAACTTCTCAAAGTGCATAGACATAAATACATGATCTATTTTGGCCAGCCACTGTGGCATTCCATAATTATAAGCATACTCGGCTTTGAACAGAAATTCATAATACGCTTTCATTAATGACGACATCGGAAAAGTTGCATTTCCACCAACACCTCGATCCGTAGGTATTTCTCCCAAAGTCTGGTTTCCATCCCTGATGAGTCGAAGTGTCAGATCTTTAGTGCTTCGAAAAGAAACGGGAAACCTGTACATTAATGAGACAAGATCATTATCCAGATAAGGAGTACGAGGCGTTAATTGAGACTGCTCACATACAAATCCATGATTGCGGAATAAAGGTATTTCCCTGAAAAGATTCGTTGTCATGGGATGCCCTGCCGACCGGTACAAGGCGGCTATGGTATCACCAGCATCCCGAACATTTTTTTTTATATCAGGACTATATAGTTCTTCGTTGAAAGGACTGGCTCTCAACATGCCCTCGATGCCTCTCAGAATTTCGCCGCCATAATTTCCCGTTATGCGGATCGGGGCAATTTTTCTGGCTAGGTTATTCAGGTAGATCTCATATGAATTCGAGATATCAAAGTATCCATCAGAAATGTAACTGGTCTTTTCTGCATACTTATTGAAGTTTTCTAGGAATTGGTTGTCGAGATATAATGTGTGGTGCGCTTGCTGACAGGTCTCGGCAACCTTTCGTGCCACTTTCACGTCATAGCAATCGCGGTACATGCCGCCAAACGTGTAGCACGGATACTTTCCGGCCGGCATGTCCATATTTGCCATGATAACGCGGGTGTCCAAGCCCCCGGTCAAGGATATTCCAATTTTTTGCGTGGAGCGAAAATAGCGGGGTAGAATTTTTGAGACAGTCTCCTTCAGTCTTTCATAAAAAAAATCTTTTTCAAGCCATGGCTGATTTTCCCAAGTCCCCGTCTCGAAGTAGCAGTCTTTTTTCAAGCTGCCATCCTGTTCGAAACACCACGCGGCGGAGCCTGGCAACAGAAAGACATTCCTGAATAATGACCTATGCTCCAAGGTGCAGTTGCAGCTGATCATTTCACCCAACCCTTTCAGGTCTATCTCTCTCAATTCAGGACATACTTTCAGCAGTGCCTTTGCTTCGGACGCGAAGTAGAATGCGTTCTTGCTTTTGTAATAGAAGATTCTCTGCAATGCATAACGGTCATTGAATATGATAACTTTACCAGCCCGTATATCTATCAATATCCCGCTAAACCAGCCATTCATCATTCGCAAAAAATCGACACCGTATTCTTCGTATAAATGGATAATATAACTGGCATTAGAATTATCAAATCGGTGATGCTTTGCTTTCAGCTGGTCAAACAATTCCAGGTCCGTGAAATTCTCGCCAAAGAATATCATTACAATATTCTTTTTCTCGTTCCAGACAGGCATGCAGTCCGAAAAAGAACCTTCATGGCAAATCCAGCCGGCACATACGCCGATCTTGTCGTTCACATATGTACCGGAGACATAAAAAGATTCATGCAACATGGACTCGACCATAAGCTGCAGGTCCATTTTGTCTTTCTCTTGCAGGCTTTTGCTTATAATGCCTGTTATGCCCGGCACGTTGAACTCCGCCTTCTATTGATTGAGATTGCTATTGACCTTGTTACCTTCCATTTTCAGGAATATTTCTTCTCGTACCAACGGGTTCTCATTTCAAGCAGTTTTCTTACCATTTTTTCCGGTAAGTATTCGACCATCTCACGGTGTAATTTTAATTTCAATATCACTTTCCCGATAATATTTAGAGGAACGTAATATCTCGGCAGAATAATGCTCTCAAATCCAAGATTTCTCTTGAATTCCATAAGCGTTAGACTACCCGTTTTCCCGTACTTGAACTTTGCATAGATGAGATACGGCATCTTCTTTTCGACACATATTTCCACCGCTTTCGCCACCAGGAGATTCATCGCGCCCTTCTCACGATGAGCTGTTTTTGCCAGAATTCCCATGGTTCTCATGAATTTTCCGGCTCTTACCAATTTAATGTATGCTATGAGTTCGCCTTCGTAGAAGGCACCTATGAACTGTGCCCTGTCCAAAAAGGTAGAATTCAATCGTTTTGCCGTTTCAAAATCTGTCCTATACTGCCGGTTGGGCTTGCCCTGTAACAAAGGTGTTTCATGGTAGATATCCAAAATACCTTTTACGAGTTCATCATTAAAATCCATCGGCCTTACTGTAACACCTTTTCTCTGGGCCAAGCCGATCTTCTTTCGTGAGTTCTGGACAACCTGCTTTTTTATCCAGTAATCATATGTCGTAATCGGGATGGCGGCGATGCTGTCCCATTCCATATAATAATTGAATCGCGGTTTCGATTCAGGAAGCCTCTGCATGAAGGTAAAAATATCCGCTTTGATGCCGTTTCTTTTAAGATCCCTGATGAATGTTTCCGGATCCTCGATATCGACATCCCATTCTTCTTTCAATTCGGCTATCTTGATAATTTTGCCTGATACTTTTATTTCTTTATCATTAACAACCACTTTTCCTACCTGCTGGTTTCTTTCTCTTTAATTTTCAATAGTAAAACCGCCAATGCCTTGTATGTGGTCGCCTGTGCCCAATGAATCATCGGCACTTTCAGAGTCATCATCGGGTATTGCATGAAATAGAAACAGCCGGTTCGATCCTGCATATTTTCAATCGTCCAGCTTGCAACGCGCACTCCCAGTTCCAACGACGATGGATCATTATCGGAAAAATTGGCCAACGTTTCGATTGCCTGTGAACAGCACTGGCTGTCTATTGGATATGTTCTGTTGTGATAATATTTTGGCCTTCCGTTTGGTTCAAAAAAAGCTTTTCTAAAGAAATCAAAGCCTTTTTTTAAGTTTTTTTCATACGTTTTATCGTTTGTGCTTTCAATATAACACTTTAAAGCATCCAGATTGTATCCTGTGTGAAAATTGTCGATCCAATGATACTTGGGGTCTTCTCCGTAATACCATGCCCCGTCCGGCAATTGGCGGGTACAGGTATATTTCATAGCTTCACTAGCGACATTTATATATTCTTTGTTATGATTATGCTTAGCGGTCCGTGCAAGCATGGATGCAGCCAGCATGCTCTGGTTGTGTATGGTGCAATCACCTTCACCGAAGGGTGTGTAATTGATGCAGAAGCCCGAATCTGTCTTATTTCTGGGGCGTTCTATAATCCACTGGCAAATGCTGTCGGCAATATTGAGGTATTTTTCATCACCAATGGTTTCATAGGCCTCGAGAAATGCTTGCCCGATCAGGCTGGTCCATACGGTGATCGGTTCATATTTGCCCTGCCGGCCACCACGACTGGCAAAGTCAAACATTTTACCCCAACTGTAGTGCTCAAAACCCGGCGCTTTATTATGACTGAGCCACTCAAGACATGAAACCGCCTTGTTCTTGTAAGCCTGGTCACCCGTCAGTTGGAACATAATCAGGTAGCCCCAAGCCATGTAGCCGCGGCCGATGTTGGAGTCGAGAGGCTTAACGCCCAGTAGCGGTCGGAGGTTGATTGGGCTTCGCCAGATGAGCTGCATGAGGAGACGATCGAGAAACAGATTGCCAAAGGTCAAAGGCCTTAAGTAGGATGTGAGGCCGTCGGCGGGATCGTAACCTTTGTAGTTATGATCTTCTACCCACTTTTCAAGTTTTAAAATGCTTTTTTCTAATGGTGTGTTCATTACGTTTTTATTTGCGGTCTAATCTAAATGTCCTAAATGCTAATTCTTTCAATCGATCCATTTGTTCTTTTCTATAATATTTTATCAAATCATTGCTGATCGGTTTTTCAACTCCTGTTAAAAAGGCCCAATTATAGCCAGCCAGTAATAACAATCCTCCTATTACGTAAGGCTTCTTGGTCATCTGATACAAAGATCTGAATAGATGCCATAAAGGATGACTGCCTAAAAAATAATTTTTCTTACCATAGTTGAACTGGGATTCTAATACACTGTTTCCCCCCGTTCCCATTCTACGATGGTGAATAAATACCTTGTCTTGAAATGAATATGTCTTCCATGTTTTCATTCTTGCCGTTGTCACAGCTACCCAGTCTATACCGCCACCCTTGATTGGTGTGTAACCTCCTATATCCTCATAGCATTGCCGTCGAAACATTTGGATCTGGCCATGTACATGGTGAATATCAACATAACTATCCTTATAAGAGTGAGAACCCCTTTCTAAATATGGTGTTCCAGCTACACCTAGATTTGGATCCTCTATAAACCTTGAAAGGATGTATTCGAAATAAGTTGAGTCGAATGTAACATCAGCATCCAGGTTGCCAATAATATTGTAGGGGATGTTTTTTACTTTGTCATAGCCCGCATTAAAACAACTTACTTTGGCTGCAAAGTGCCGATCCCTGTGTTCAGGCATCCGCAACAATTCGATCCATGGGTTTTTTGCCAAATGTTGGGTAACAATCTCGTCCGTCCGGTCGGTCGATCCATCGCTCACGATGATCCATTTCTTGGGTAAAATGGTTTGTGAGATGACTGACTCTATGGTTTGGCCGATGAACGCTTCTTCGTTTCGTGCAGGCGTAATAAGGACGTATGTATAATTATTGTTATCCATAGAGGCCTTTTTTCTTTCTATGACTTATTTCCAACCAGACCATCGACGAGATTGAAATACTCCCCTCGCTTTTTCTCCCAACTGTAATCCTTTACGAACTCAAAGGCAGCAGATGAGAGCCGGTCGCGCAACTGCTTATCATTTCTCAAGGAAAGCATGCACTGAGCCAGATCGCTCGCATCGTCCGGATTGAAGAATTTTAAGACCGATTCATCGAAGTAGAACTGGTCGATTTTGGTTCTGGACACGATGGAAGGTACCCCCAGGGACATGAATTCAAGAATCTTGGTACTGAATGCTTCGCCCCCAAAGGGGTCGTTGCGTTTGGGGATGATTCCGAGATCGGCATTGGCCATCACATTGGCGATCTGATCGATAGGGACCGTTTCTTTGATGAACACCCTGTTTTCCAATCCCAATTCGATAATCTGGTTCTCCAGGTTATTTTTCTCAGGTCCGCGTCCGTAAATATGGAACTCCGCCTCTGGGACGTTATCTCTGATCGCTGCGAAGGCCTGGATGGCGATGTCCAATCCCTGGTGCCAGCCCAGCGTGCCCGGATAAATCATGACGAACTTGTCATCATTTCTGTCTCGAGGCCTTTGATAAAATATGGATTCGTCCGGGTAATTCATGACAACTGTACATTTATCCCTTTTGACGGAGCGGGAGAGGAGCGTCTTCTCCCAGATATGATTGGAGATAATGACATGGTCGGCAAATTTACTGGAAAGCTGCTCCAGCATCACGAGTGCCTTAAAGAGAATGCTTTTATTCGTCTCATGGAATTTGCTTGCATAAAACTCGGGCACGATGTCGTGAATATCCAGGATGATCTTTGCACCCTGCAATTTCGGGAAGATGGTCGCGAAGACTTCGAAATCCGGAACAGAGTGAACATGGATCAGATCATAGGGTTTTTTCAGGTGCCTTCTTGTTAAGAAGGCCAGAGAATTAAACAGGAATGTGATCAATTTCAACAGATAGGAGATCTTGCCTTTTTCATCGATCATCCTCTTTTGTATCCGGTAGACCTTGACTCCCCGGATCTCCTCATAAGGGAGTGCCCCTTCTTTCCCCAAGGCAATGACATCGACCGAATCCCCGCGCTTAGCCAGGGCCTCCGCATACCGCATAACCCGGTTGTCCGATTCATAAAATGAGTAGACGAGCATGCAGGCATGAATCGGCCGAAGGGTAGAACGGGGAAAAACTTTAGCTTTCTGTAACATAGACATGGAAGCACTGCTGGCTGACGCTGCCATCGGGAGTTTTCCTTTATTCACCCAGAAACGAGCCATGTCCCGTGGCAAAACCTGCCAATACTGACCCTCGTATTTGGATTTGATGTACTTGAGGAAATCTTCGTAATAACTTGCCGGATACTGGTCAAGACCCGCGACCCCGTTGAAACTCATGTATCCCGGATGCACAATGAACAGGGCCATTCCGCCCTTTTCTACAATCCAGTCCAGCTTCTTCTTCCAGATGTCGATGCTTTTCTCCTGCATGAGGATAAACAGCAGGAAGTCCTGCGGCAACGTGTAGGGCAGTTCCACGTAACCCTTTTTCCCGTCCTTGTTGGGCACCCAGAAGGGGAAGATCGTTTCCATCCCGTCCGGTTGGGGTTCGAATGGGTCCGTGTCGAAGGTGGATGCATCGTATTCTATGTCGAGATGATGCAGCATTTCCAGGTTGTGAAACATGCTGGGGCTGCGGAAACCCACGGCACCCCATTCTTTCAGGGTCCGGTTGATCTCGACCGCCTGCTTCCGAAAGACCGATTCGGAGCGAAACGGATTTTCGCTGTGATGCAGGCCATGAACGCCGATTTCGAAGCCTCTATCGGTCAGGCTCAGCTTCAATGCATCGGGGACGTGGTAATCCCCCGCCACAAAATTGAAGGAGGAGCGGAATCCAAGCCGCTCTTCCATTTGTGCCAGTTGCGAGCATTTTTCAAGGTCTTCATGGTTTTCGACATCGTGTGTGAGGACCAGAGCGAACTTCTTGCCGTCAGGCCATCCCGACCATCCTTCCGGGGGTATGCACGCGTTTTTTAAAATGGGCCATACATGTTCGTATTTCGCTTGCTTCATTTGAATCCAGATTCTCCGCAATAAAATCTGCAGCGGTCTGGGCATGACCCGTTTGAATACGTAATATGTTTTGTCCGGTATCATATGCTCAGAAAAGAGTTAGGGCCGACAGCCAGAAGTGTGAATAACATGGGAGATAGACCATCATCATGCATTATAAAGCATAACGCTTTTATCGCGGATTACATTGCGCGTATCAACGACGGGAATGCCGAGGGATTGGAAATCGACAGCCTGGTATTCGTCATGGGCCGTGGCAATAAGCAGCAAATCAAAGAGATTGCTGATCTCCATGGATTTCCGGCCGGCAAGATGCGGATGTTCGCGGGTCATTCGGATCTCGGGGATGTGGGGATCATTGTATGATACCTCCGCCCCCAGCTCTTCCAGCTTTTCCATGAGGCTATAAGAAGGCGATTCGCGGTCATCGTCCACGTTTGCCTTGTAGGCCAGGCCAAGGATCAGTATCTTTGATCCTTTGATCGTCTTTTCCTGTTCGTTCAGAGCCTTCATGACTTTCAGCACGACATAATCCGGCATGGAGGTGTTGATCTCGCCCGCCAGTTCGATGAATCTGGTGCTGAAGTCATATTCCCGTGCTTTCCAAGTGAGGTAGAAGGGATCGATGGGGATACAGTGGCCGCCCAGCCCCGGACCGGGATAAAAGGCATGGAACCCGAACGGTTTTGTTTTTGCCGCCTCGATTACCTCCCAGACATCGATGCCCATCCGGTCGAAAAGCATCTTGAGTTCGTTGACCATGGCAATGTTGACGGAACGGTAAATGTTCTCCAGGAGCTTGGTCGCCTCGGCCACCTTGGGAGAGGAGACAGGCACGGTTTGACTGACAATCGTTCCGTAGAGGGCGGTTGCTACGGCCAGACACTCCTTCGTGTAGCCCCCCACCACCTTGGGAATGGTTCGTACACTGAAATCACGGTTGTTTGGGTCTTCCCTCTCCGGCGAAAAGGCCAGATGGAAATCTTCGCCCGCTTTCAGCCCCGTTGTCTCCAATATCTTTCGCATGTCTCCATCGGTGGTTCCCGGATAGGTAGTGGATTCCAGGACGATCAACTGGCCCCGACGAAGATATGTCGCTATGGTTCGCGTAGTGTTGAAAACATACTGCATGTCCGGTTCGCGGTTCCGATTGAGCGGTGTGGGAACGCACACGAGAATGCAGTCCATGTCGCGAAGCAACGAAAAATCACTCGTCGGGCGGAAACGGTCCCCGAAATCACGAACAAGAATCGCCGGGTTGATGTGCTTGATGTAGCTTTTGCCCTGTCTGAGCATGGATATCTTCTGTTCATCCACGTCGAATCCCATGACGTTGAACCCGGCCCGGCAGAATTCAATCACAAGGGGCAGGCCTACATAGCCAAGGCCGATGACGCCGATCGTTGCAGTCTTATTCTCGATCTTTCTGATGAGAGACAATTTTTCCCCTTTTCTGACAAAGTATTTATAAAGCTCCGCCCTTTCAGTTACACGGGTACACCCAAGAACCGGTCTTTGTTTTCATGATGATCGGAAAAGGTGTTCACAACGCCGCGGAGTATATAAGTATCATCTAACCTTTAGCAACAGAAAAGCCGTCATCCCATATGGCGATATAGCAAGCTTCCCAGCAGGTTCAAAATCGGTATGGGTAGCTTGCCGAATATCTTCTGGTATATCGGCTTGACGACCTCGGGTGTTTTGACAAACGCATTCTCTCGAAGATCGTACCGGTAATACCGGATGAGCCCTTCCTGCACACCCCATCCCGCCTTGAACTGCCGGAGCCCTTTGTTGCCCGGCTCCGTGCGGCCAAGATGGAGGACCCGGTACCCGTGATCACGGCCCCACTTGATGGCTTCCCACATGACCAGGTTGCTCGCCCGAAGGTGCTGAAAAGCCCGGTCCGAGGCACCGTATTTATAGAGAATCTGATCCCCGAATGTAAAATAGACATTGGCAGCGATTGCCGTTCCCTTCAGCGATGCCAGAACGATGAACCCCATTTTTTTGGAAAGTACGTGGTCGTAAACGCGTTGAAAGAAACGGCAGGGCTGGGGAGGGAGTCCGTGGAGTCTTCTGGTGATCGCATTCAAACGTTGGAACGTCGTCATGGCGTCCGGCGATGTCGAGATGCTTACGTCAAGGTTCTGCTTTTCGGCCTTTTTGATGTTCCGGCGGGTGGCATCGGCAAGCGACTTGATATCTTTCGCAGTGAGATCAAGGGTGTGACTGTAATGCCATTCGGAAGGCTCCTTTTCGCTCAAGAAACGCCCCCCCCCCCTGAATTCAAGGTAGCGCCAGCGGCGTTCCCTTCCCAGAGCGGTTGCAGCGGCAAAGAGCTCCCCGAATTGTGCATGATCCGAGACAATCGGTTCGCAGTAATCGGTGAAGGGCAGGGAAACCCCTCTTTTACCCGTGAGTGGGCTGTCTACTTCCATTACAGGGAGGACGGCTATCAGGTCAGCTTTCTGACGGATCGCAAAATAAAGGGGTTCGTAATGGTAGGATTCCTGGAGGACGTGAGCCCAGGTCGATGTGTGAAAGAAGGAACTCCCTGGAATCCGGCAGAGGACCTCATTCCAGTCGCTCTGCCGGGAAGGATCGACAACCTTCGGATCATTCATTGATTGCGTCTGCCAACCGCTGAATATGCCCCGACATCACTCTGTCTGTATCCTCAGAACCTTGGCAGGGTTGCCGGCGACGATGGCCTTCGGCGGCACATTCTTCGTAATGACGCTTCCGGCTCCCACGATCGCACCTTCGCCGATTGTCACATTGGCAAGGATCGTTGCACCGGAGCCGATCGACGCACCTTTCTGAATCAGGGTGGGTTCCACGGTCCAGTCCGCTTCGGTCTGCAGCCTGCCGTCGGCCGCAGTGGCTCGCGGATAGGAGTCATTGACGAACGTAACGCCGTGGCCGATGAAGACGTCGTCTTCGATCGTCACGCCTTCGCAGATGAATGTGTGGCTGGAAATCTTGCAGTTCCTGCCGACAGTGGCGTTTTTCTGGATTTCCACGAAGGCGCCGATTTTGGTGTTCTCGCCGATCGTGCAGCCATAGAGGTTTATGAACTTGGATAACCTTACATTTTCTCCAAGTTTGACGTCTTCAGATATGCACAGGTAATCCATTATCGTAACACCTTGAATGAGAATACAACGCCCGAATTGGTGCGTTGGGTTACAGGTAGACCATTTTGCCCTTGTTGCTCAGTGATTCATTGGCCGCAGTCAGCATTCTTACCACGTTCAAGCCGGCCAAACCGTCATTCACGACGGTTCCCCCATTGCTTACGTAATCAACGAATTTCTCCGCGATCAGCTTGAGCGCCTCCGTCTGTTCAATCTTTGGCGCCCACATGTCCCCCGAGCGGTAAGCGACAAGCAGGTTGTATTGGCCTTCTTTTGTCCGGACCTCGACACCCTTGTCGTAGATCCTGATTTTTTCGTCCGGTTCAACGTCATCCCAGACCAGCATCTTCTTTTTCCCGCCAATAAACGTCAGTCTGACCTTCACCGGGGAGAGCCAGTTTACATTGATGTGGGCAATGACGTTGCGGGGGTAATAGATAGTCAGATAAGCGATGTCTTCCAGCTTGCGGCCAAAATGTTCTGCTCCCGTTGCCACGACGGCCTGCGGCTTGTCGCCGATTACGTAATGCATGATGGATATATCATGGGGGGCAAGGTCCCAGACAACATTAACGTCGTGCTGAAAAAGACCTAAATTTACCCTGGCGGAATCGAAGTAATAGAGATCCCCGAGGACATGGTCGTCGATCAGCTGCTTGATCTTTCTGACGGAGCCTGTGTAGAGGAAGGTGTGATCCACCATGATTTTCAGATTCTTTTTCTGGGCCAGTTCAATGAGGGTTTCCGCTTCGGAAACCGTATAGGTAAACGGTTTTTCGACGAAGATGCTCTTGCCCTCCTGCAGCGCCATCTTGGCCAGTTCAAAGTGTGTAAACACCGGTGTGGCGATGGCGACGGCATCGACTTCAGGGTCCTTGATCAACAATGCGGGATCCGTGGTCAACCGGATATGCGGATATGCCTTTTTGACCTTTTTGTGGGTCTGGGCATTCATATCACAGACCATGGAGACCATGGACCCATTGGCAGCGCTGAAGTTCCTTACAATATTGGGTCCCCAGTACCCATAACCGATAACGCCCATGCGAAGCATAACAATCTCCTTCCAGCAAATTGGTTAATGACTAATTGTGACTCCTGAAATTGGAGAAACAGGCGGGCCATGATCAGTACGCTCCATCTCCCGTCAAAACAGCCCTTGGCGTTTTCAACAGAATCATGAGATCGAGCCACAATGACCATTCATTGATATACTTGAGATCAAGGCGCACCATTTCATCGAAGGTCGTTCGGCTTCTCCCTGTTACCTGCCAAAGCCCGGTGATCCCGGGTTTGCACGAAAGCAGCCTCCTCCTGTGCCATATGTCGTATAGATCGCACTCGTAAGGGATAGGAGGTCTCGGTCCCACGAGGGACATATCACCTGTCAGGACGTTGATCAACTGAGGAAGCTCATCCAGACTCGTCCTTCTCAACCACTTTCCCACCGGGGTGACGCGGAGATCATCTTTCAGCTTGAATACTCCAGGTTCCACTGCTGCGCTTTGCTGCTCGGCTATAAATTTCTTCATATAGGCCCGATGTGCTGCAGGATCGTTGTCGGCAGACATGGATCTGAATTTCAGAAAGGTGAAACCTTTGCCGTTGTACCCCAATCGATCCTGCCTGAAAAAGACCGGGCCATTGGACGTCCACTTGATGGCTGCTGCAATCACCAGAAACACGGGTAACAGCAACAGAAGAAGTGTCGCACTGACGGATACGTCGATCAATCTCTTCACTGTCCGCGAAAACTGTTGATTCTGGTCCCGTTTTAAGAGGTCCGGATACAGCTTGTTGGAAAACTTCACGTCACTGGATGCATCATCCTTCTGCTCCGGGAAGACATGAAATGATATTTCAATCTTATCGAGCAGTTTCCTGGACAGCTTCTGACTCAACCGCCCATAGATGATGCGGATGATACCCTCAACCAACGGCGCCTCCATAGATGTCATTTCCGTCAGAATAATCCCGATGACCCGGTTGCGATCATACCAGCCACGGATATCGGTTTCTCTCAGGGTTGACTTCAGGGCTGAATCAATTCTGTTCAGAATCTCTTTCGGGTTCGGTTCGTTTACAGCCTTGGAAATATCGAGGAGAATAAGAAGGAAAGGCTTCCTGGATCGTTCTGTTCTTTGTCTTTCAACCCGAAGGAGGTGATGAAAATGGCTTTTGCTGTAAAATGGACAATCGTGTTCCCCGCTGGCTAAAATATTGTCCACCGTGTCAGATTCCGCTGTGAATGGCTTTGCCTGCTGATCCATAATCACCGTTTACTTCGATCCGGAGATTGAATGTCGGCCTTCTATATGGTGAATCCCATTGAACTTATCTCTGCTGGCCTCCTCTCTAATACTCAGAGATCTTCCTTTTTCCCGGCCCGTAACCTGCCAAAGACCATTTTTGCGTCCCCTGCCAAGGCCCGGATTTTCGACCAAGCGGTCGGTTCCGGGTGAGTTTTCGAGTAACGGTAATCGTAGTAGTAGCGGTTTGTCCCGAAATACCTGCGCGTCATGGCCGTTGTTCTGAACTCCATGGCATTGAGAACCACGCCTATGATCTTGTTCCTGTCCAGCAGCGCAAGGGCCTGCTGAACCGATTCCCGGGCTGTATGGCCGGATTTGATGACGAACAGGATGCCGTCGACCATTTCGTTCAGGACACTCGGTTCGGTTGTCGCCAGGACTGGAGAACAATCCAGGATGATATACCGGTCCGCATATCGCGACCTCAGCTCCGTCACGAGGGATTTCATTCTGTTGGATCCGATCAGCTCGACCGGGTTGTCCTGAATCGAGCCACCCGGCAGAATGCTGAGCTTTTCGATAGAGGTGCTGATCAACAGGTCCGTCAGTTGAGCCTCTCCCTTCAGGTAGTCGGAGAGCCCCTTGGCCTCGCGAAAACCGAACCAGTGCGTAAGCGCTGGATTTCGGAGGTCGCAATCGACAACCAATGCATGGCTGTGCAACTCGGTAGCAAGCATGACAGCCAGGTTAGTAGCGATGAGGGTTTTCCCCTCGCCTGCCACCGTGCTCGTGAGCATGATCGTCTTCGGGGAGCCTTCGATTCCCTGCTTGATGATATGCTGTCTGAGCCTCCTGAACTGTTCGGCCGCCATGGAAGACTGTGCGAAGAAAGAAACCAGTTTGTTGTCGAGGTAAAGATCTTCCTGCTTGATCTTAGGGGGCTCTACCTTGAGCTCTTCCTGATGCTTTTGCCGTTCAACTTTCTGAAGTGCATCAAACATTCTGCCCATGAGCGGTCATCTCCATAATTTGAGGATCGATTCCTGATAAATAAAAGCCAGAACGACAATCAGAAGAAACATAACGAGAAGAAGCCACAGCGTTTTACCTGTTCTTCTCTTTTTCGAACCCTCCAAAACAGCTTCAACATCTTCGATAATGCCTTTTCCGATCCGGCCCTGTTCCATTGAAAATCCCGTGAGCAGGGCATTGTCGCAGACAATATTGATCAAGCGTGGAATACCATTGGAATATTGATAGATTTCCTTGATCGCGCTGTTATCGAAAATATGGATATTTCTCGCTCTAGCTCTCTTGAGACGGTGCTCGATGTATGCCTTTGTTTCCTTCAGACTGAGTGGTTTCAAATGATACCGGATTGTGATTCGCTGCTTCAAGGGGCGGAACCGCGGCTCAGCCAGGATTCTGCTCAGTTCGGGCTGCCCCAGTAAAATTACGTGAAGCAGCTTCTGCTTCGATGTCTCCAGGTTCGTCAGAAGTCGAACCTCCTGGAGCAGTTCCGGCTCCATGCTTTGGGCTTCGTCGATGATGAGAAACACCTTCTCATCCCGGGCAAAGCACTCGAGGAGGAAGTTGTGCAGGGCCGCCAAGCTCTGCCCCCGAGACTTCATTCCATCCGATTTTATACCCAGATCGTCACAAATGTAGTTGAGGAAATCACCTCGATCCAATACGGGATTGAAGATATATGAGGTTCGAACATGGCCGTCGAGCTTGCTGAGAAGCATGTGGACGAGAGTTGTTTTCCCTGTTCCAGCCTCGCCGATAATGACACTGAAGCCTTTTCCCTCCTGCACCGCATACTGCAGATGGGCGAGTGCCTCCTGATGGTTCTCGCTCAAATAGACAAATTTAGGATCCGGCGTTATTTCGAAGGGTCTGTCCCTGAACCCGTAGAACTTCTTGTACATGATCAGGTCGTTCCCTCTTCAATCTTGGGAATGTTTGCTAGGACCTTGAGTCCGAGGGTGACCTCGACATCTCCGGAATCATGGAACGAGCGATCCAACTGTTCCCGTAAGAACGCCATTCCGAAGCCACCAACAATGCCGGCCACAAGACCGATGAGGAGAATCCTGGGAATATCCGGGGAGAAAGGCTTTTCGGGGGTGCGGGCCGGATCGATAATCCGGAACTGCTCGCCCTTCTGCCTCCGTTCAAGGTTTTCCGCCTGCTGTGCCTCCTGGCTTTTTTTCAAAAGCCTTTCGTAGTTCTCTTTCGTCATTTGGTGCTCTCTCAAGAGCGAGGCCATGTCTTGTTCCCGGGCCGGTGTCATCTCGACCCTGCCCTGGTATTTTCTGATCTCGGACATGAGATTGCGCTCGCTTTCCTGGGCGCGCGCAATCTCCGCACTGGTCAAAGCCAGTTGATTGGCCAATTCCCTGTATCTTGGCTGTCTCTTTACGTCATATAAGGGCAGATTCTTTTTCCTTTCCAAGTCGTTCAGCTTCTTTTTGGTGGCGACGACGTCAGGATGGCTTTCCGTGTACCGGGTCCTAAGATCTTCGAGCTGTCTGGTCAGCATGTCCTTCTGGGATTCGTAGGAACCTCTGCTGTCAACGGCTCCGGAGGACGAATCATACTGCTGGTCAGAGCCGGGTGTTCTGCCCCCCGGCATGCTGACGGGCGAATCCAAGTCGGACATCTGCTTCTGAAGGTAAAGCTTCCGATCCTGGGCGGCCCGAAGGCTTTCGCTCAGTCTCTGGTATTGGTTTTGCATTTGCTCCATGATTTTAAGGTTGGCGTCCATCTGCTGGGGCAGGGCTCCCATGTGGCGCTGCTTGTACTGAGTGACGGCGGCTTCCATTTCATCCAGCTTTTTCTTCGCCTCCGTGAGTTCGACGGTCAGGAACTCCGTCGTCCCCACGGCCTGCTGTTCACGCAATTTCAGATTTTCTTCGATAAAATGCGAGGCAAGCCGGTTGGCAACAGTCGTGACAATGTTCGGGTCGCGTCCGATGTAGCTGATCGTAAAGAACCCCTTCGATTCATCCTTTCGCGTCGGGAGCTCGATCTTGATGTCCTTCTGCATCAGAGCGACGATTTCTTCACGGGAGAGAGACTTCCGCTCCTTCTGGTAAAGGTTCAGGTCATTGATGATCTGCTCCAGGCGGGTTCGGCTCAATACCTCCTGGGCGATCGACTGCAACCGCTCCTCGACCTTTGACGTAACCGTGGCCTGAACGAACGCTTCCGGGATCCTCTGCGGGGTAACAAGGATCAGCGTACTGGCCTTGTACTGGCGGGGGGCGAAAATCGTGTACCCCACAGCGCCTGTCACAATCAGCACAAAAGGAATCACGATATACCAGATCCGGCGCCGCAGGATCTCGATGTAATCGGCTGCCGTGTATGCTTTGGCCGGGTTGATCATGGGTTTGCGCGCTCCTTATTAATAAGTGGCTGTAACCGTTAACATTCCCCTGTTCTCGGTGTAATCGTATGTGGACACGTCGGAATTCCTGTTCCTGCGCGAGATTTCCAGAGCAAGCGTCAGCCACTTCAGGGGTGAGTACGATGCCCTGGCGCCGATCCCCCAGATATCGTCCTTGTGCTCCGGCTGGTCGAATTCCGCCCTCTCGTAACTTCCGAAAGCACCGATGGAGATGTGCCGGTCCAGCATGTGTGTTACAGAGCCGGTCACCCGGTGATACCGGTTGAAACCCAGATTCTCCGAGGTAAAGAAATCTTCCGTATAACCGCCCTTAATACTGATCTGGAAAGTAGTCCGCGGATCGATATTCTTCAGATCAGCCTTGTACGAAAACCCGTCTTTCCGGGACCCGCTCTCCGGCACTTTCCAGAAATAGCCAGCCTGCGCGGATGCATTCAGGGTCGGAGTCAGCGCATAGGTTATTCCCACGATAGGTTCGTGAATGTCATAATCAACACCGGGTGAATCGAACACCCGCTTGGAATAAGCGTATTCCCCGAAGATGGAACTTCTCTCGCTGAAACGGTTGGTGTAACGGGCACTTGCCCGGTGGCCGGTCAGGTCCGGACTCGTCTCGAAGTCTCCCTTGGTAAAGCCATAGTCAAGACTGATCCCGTTTCGCTTGTCGAACCAGTAAGTAAAAAAAGGATTGACGAAATTTTCATGGCTGTCATTACCCGAAGAACTGTCCGTTCGATACAAATTGTTGCGGTAGTTGAGGCCAAGGCGGTTTTCCGGCCCGAACTGGTATTCAATTGTCGGAGACAAGACGTTACGCCAGTAAACCGCCCTCTCCCTCTGTGTGGACAGTACGTATTTGTTCTCCTCCGTCGTTGTGTAATATTCGCTTTCCCTTGTATCTTCGGAACGAATGAAAGATTCCTTGAGATAAAAATTGATATGTTGCGATGTCATGTATTTTGCATTCATCGAGGCCTTATGGCTGATGTAGTTCAAGTTGGTGTATTTCGAGTAGAACACGGCCCCGAGGGAGTAATCCAGATCCAATCCCCCCCTTTCATCCATGTTGGAAAATTTGATTCCGGGCTGAACGGTGGTGTAGAAATCCTTTTTCTCGTTCGTCGATGTCAGGTCCAGGTTATTGCTGAATTGCTCCTTGATGCTGAGGTAAGGATGGAATTTCGAGAGCAGGTCCGCCGCTTGGACAAGCGGTGCCGAACTCAGCCAAAGCAAACAACTCAAAAAAAACAGAATACATTTCTTCGGATTCATGATGGCTCCCCTTTCATCTCACGATGACTGTATCGCCACTCTTGATCATATTATCCGGCTCTTCTCCGTCGATAATCTTCGTATAATTTGCCGTTATTCTCTTCTCCTTGCCTTTTTCTTTTGTAATGATCATGATTTTCTTTTGGTTAGCCCATTCCGTGAATCCGCCGGCCATGATGATGAGTTTGGTCAGGGTCATGTCACTGCGTATGACATAAACACCTGGTTTTTTCACTTCTCCGGAAACATAGGCCTTGTAGCTGTTTGCCTCCATGACTGTTACTGTAACCGTTGGATTTTCCACGAAGGTCTTGAGCTTATCCGTCAGCGCTTCCTTCAATTGGAGAGGGGTGAGACCTGCGGCCTGGATATCGTTCACGAGGGGAAGGGAAATTTTTCCGTCGATTCGCACCGGCACCGTCTTGGTGATCGAGTCTTCCCTCCAAACATAGACCAGCAGGACATCTTCAGGACCGATGATATACTGATCGCTGTCGGCAGCGACTGCTGCCTTTTCCTTCGGGGGGGGTAGCGGAGCCTTGCCGTCTTGGGCAAAACTGGTGGTTGGCGCTGTCGCCAAGAAGACCCCTATCATGATTAGGGAGACCGCCCATGCTTTTTTCATGATTCCCTCCAATGCAAATCAATCTTTGTCGAACAATTTTTTTACCAATTATCAAAATCGGTATTACAAGTCGAGAATTATTTCAGCAACATAATGCTGCTATTTTACAATAATCAATGAAGGGGTTTCCGATATGTAGAGTGTTAGCCGCGCATGATGTGCGTCCACATGCTTTAACGAGAGGTGCTGAGGATATGTAAGAGAGACTGGCACGTCATTTCAGCAATCTAGCCAAGACAATTCCGAGGATGAGCCAAACGGGAATTGAAATCAAAAGACACCAGACAATCCCCTGAACGTTTTTCAGCCTTCCTTTGAGGGAACGTTCTAAAATCGCCCGTTCAACCTTCATCTTGATCTCATCAAGGTTAAAGGGCTTAATGATATAATCGTTGGCACCTTTCTTGATCGCGTCCATGGCCGTATCGATGGACGGATAACCCGTGATCATAATGAAAATTGCCGTCGGATTGATGATTTTGATCTGATTCAGTAATTCCAGCCCGTTCATTGGGCTCATCATGAGATCTGATATGACGACATCGAAGTGATCTTCTCTATATTCCGTCAAACCTTCCTCGCCATTTGTTGCACATACAACTTTGTAACCTAAGCTGCTTAGGAAGTCTGAAAGGATTTCCCGCATGCTTTCTTCATCGTCGACAACCAATACCCGGGTTGTTCTTTTTTTTTGAAAAGCCATATATCCGACTCTGCGCAACAGTTTTTTGTTGCTATGATCAATGCTGAAATCAATATGATCGTTGAGACATACCTCTTGTAGCTTAGGGCTTAACTCCTGTTATCTCGTTAGAAGATCATCCGTCAGAACAACGGTAGAATCAATATTCCTCTTCATAGAGTTGCCCGACAGTTTTCTACGAGCACTTGATTGGTCATGTTCTTTAAGTAATACATCCCAAACCATCCACTATGCCCTAAGAATTTGGTTCTCTTAAAAACGCGGCAATTGGTTCATGTAGATGTATATACCGTTCCGCTAACCTCTATTCCTGCTCATGTCGGCTTCCGCCTGTACCAGTGTATCAAACAGTGAGCATCCTTTTTCTCCAGTTGCAAATCCTAAAGATAGGTTTAACATTTCACCCTTGTTTCTCTTGTTGTGCTCCTTGATGCTATTCTTGAGCCTCTGGATGATATTTTCTACGACCGACTGGTCCGACGACGGCATGAGAGCTGCGAATACATCACCGCCAACCCTGGCGACCACATCCTCGTTCCGGAAGATTTTCAGGATTTTTGCAGTCTGCTTCAGAAGATTATTCCCCGCGGCGATGCCTTCGTTCTCATTGACTGCAAGCAGGTCGTCCACCTTTACAGTGATAATGCTGACAGGGAACTGCCTTCCATTTGCCAACCGATTCAACTCTTCGTCGAAATAGGTCCTATTGTAAAGGCCGGTCAGCACATCGTGGAAGCTCATATACCAAAGTTTCTCTTCCGTTTCCTTGAGATCACTGATGTCAATGGCCAGACAGATAACACCGACGATGTCCCCATCATCATCCCGGCAGGGCATCCGGTCGACCTGAAGCCAGCGTCTCCCGCGTATGCTGGGTAAAGTAGCTATGAAACCCCGTTTCGAAATTCCAGAAGACATGACTTCAGCATTCACTTGAAAGAAGTTCGAAAGCTGCTCTGCCGGCAGATTCGGAAACAGATCCGTGAATGTCTTGCCGAGGATCTCCTCCAGCGGGAAGCCGAGAGCTTTACAGAAGGCCTTGTTGGCCCGGATAAAGCGGTGCTCCTTGTCTGTATAGAATATGCTTGTCGGAATGGAATTCAGGACAATCTGCAAGTCGATACGGTGCCGTTGCAATTCTTCGCTGATTCGCTTCTGCACGCTGATGTTGCGGAGCATGCCATGTATGGCAACTCCCCATTTGTAGGGAACGAAGAGAACAAATGACTCACACTCGATTCTTGAGCCGTCCTTTTTCATGCCGGTGTATTCGAACTGTCGGGCTGAAAACTCGCCGCGCGTCCCTTGACGATACTGTTCCCGGATAAGGCCCCTGCATTCCGGCGCGATCAAATTCATGGGATCAAAGTTGGTATGGCATATCTCCTCTGACGTGTAACCGAACATCTGGGAGAACTGATCGTTGATGAACTCGTATTTTCTGTCGAAGACGACATAAATGGCCTCCTGCATGTGGTTCGCCTTTGGGAAATAGCGGCCAATCTTCTCCCCAAAGTCCGGCTGCAACCTCCCCTTTTGTATTCCTTCCAATTCGGAAATCCGCATCTTCATAGCAGCGATCTCCTCTAGCAATTGCTTCTTGGTTTTGCCGGATGCCTTCATGCTTTCTCGACCTCCAAAAGTGATAGATATGGGTGACATCATGTATTGGATAGCGATGGCTTTAACCATTCAAATTTATGCTGAATTAGGGGAGGCATAACAGAAATCAGTCAAAACATCAACAAATATCAGCAATATTACATCCCAATGTCAGTGTAGATATGCTTCACTTATGCTGTTGAATCGTAAAGTATCCTTTTGAGATTTTTTTGTGCCCTCGCGGATAAAGCGGCTGTGGGGATAAGTTCGTCGAATTGTGAATCGGCATGCAATCATGATCTACCTTTGGATGTAATCGGCATCTAAAATTGACCCACCCCTATCCGTTCTCTACTCTGCCGGCAATCGGGCGGAAGGAGGGCTGCGGGGAGATACTTGCTGTGGAGGCCCTTTGTGAAACTCGGTTATCGATCCATCGGGATGGCAAATCGATCACATCAGATCTTGAGAAAGATCCGGAATTTCACTGGGCCAAAATTGCATGCCTACGGTGTTCTCAATGCCGATTGACAAAATATACTTTCACAGCCTTGGCGCTATGAAACGTGCGGCGATTGAGAAGTACGAAGAAGCAGTCGGCGCGGATAAATCCACACACAGACCCCCACACAAAAAAACACAAGGGGTTAAGCTATGCGCCTAACCCCTTGTATTTATGGTGGGCCCTGACGGGATCGAACCGACGACCTTGTGATTAAGAGTCACCTGCTCTACCAGCTGAGCTAAGGGCCCGTGTTTGTTTATTCGGAACGGACGAGCCCTTTAACGTAATCTAAAAGGCATTGCAAGCATTTTTTCTTTCTCTTTCCGGCAGCCACATTTTCCCCGCCGCACTTCCCGAATCTCCCCAAAGCATTGGATGCCCGGCCCGGACCGGGCCTCCTGACCCGTTGCGCAGAATCGGGGAACGCCTTATTTCCCGGACTGGAATCCCTCATCCCAATCGTAGCCCCAGACAGCGCTTCCCATGGGGATCTTGTATCTTCGCCTTTCATCGTAGGACGGGTAACGGCGTCCGCCGCCCTCCACGGGAAGCATGCTGACGGGGAACTTCGGTGGCAGGAGACCGTTTTCACGGGCTTCCCTCTCCAGCCATTCCCGGTCATCCGGATGAGCGATGGAAATAAGGGCCGCTGCACGCTCATAACCGCTGAGGCCGCGGAGGTTCACAATGCCGAATTCGGTGCAGACGTAGTTGGCAAACTGGGCCGGCACATCCACGGTCGAACCCTCCGGAAGAAACGGAACGATGCGGGATGTTCCGTGCTTGCTCCGGGAGGTCATGGAGGCGACGCCCCTTCCGCCCCGGGACTGGGCGCAGAAGGTAACGAACTGGAAATAGCCGCCCGTGGAAGAAATCGGGCGCTTTTCATAAAATCCGGAGCACTGCTGGCCCAGCAGGTCCACGGCCACGCAGTTGTCGATGGCGATCATATTGTCAATCCTGGTCAGGATGTTCATGTTGTTCGTGTAGTCGATGTCATAGACCGCCATGGCCTGGTTCCGGTGAATCGTGTTGTAATACCAGTCCACATCCACAGGGAAGGCGAAGGACCAGACGCTCTTTCCCCGGTCGATGCTTTTGTAGGCGTTTGTCACCTGCCCCGATTCCATGAGCTTGATGAGGCCGACGTTCATCATCTCCGTGTGGATCCCCAGATCCTTGAATCCCGCATCCGACATGGCGGCGACGCAGGCTGAGGGCAGCGAGCCGATGCCCAGCTGGATCACGTCCCGGTCCCGCATGATCTTCATGACGTTCCTCGCAACGGCCTCTTCTTCGGGTTTGGCCTTGATGACTTTCTCATTGATTTGCGGCCAGCGGTACTTCTCGCAGTCCACCTCGACCCAGTAGTCGATCTCGTCGATATGAATCGTGTTGAAGCGGCCGCCCTCCGCCCAGGGATAGTCTGAGCGGACTTCGAAGACGATCTTCTTCGCCGTTTGCCGGAAGATATTGCAGTTATTCGTCCCGTAGGACATGTTGAAATAGCCGCGCTCGTCGGGAGCCGTGGCGGCGTTGAACCACCAGTCCATGCCCCGCTTCTCCCTCGCGACGTTTGCAAACCGGTAGTGGTGGGCCCACATCCCGTAGGCCCAGCCCCACTGCGCCCAGTCGGAGACGTTGTGTGTGTCGCGGGCCCTGCGATTCCAGGGGAAAAAGAAAAATTCATGGATGGCATGATATTCCTGCATTGGATCGAGCTGTCGTAATTCCAGGTGGGGGTAGAACATCGCATACATCCAGAATTCGATGTTCTTCAACTGGCCGAGTCCACCACCAAGTCGCTTGGCCACCGCCTCGGTGCAGACCGTGGAGTCACCACCGACGCTGCCATGGTTGATCCAGTCGCCCGACTTGACCATATCGGCAATCTGCTCCGGTGTTCTTTTTTTGTCCCTGATTTTCTGCTGCACCGGTGTAGTCATTTGCATCTTCCTCCTGCTGATGTTGAAGTGTGTTCTGCCCCCTCGTCCCCGTTCAATAACAACCCCTGCCTCCGGTCTCGTCAACGGGGCGGCATGAAAAGCAGGAGCGGGCGATAAGCATCAATAAAAAGGGACCGGGCTGCACATTATCGAACGCGCGGGAAACGTCATGATCGTCACAGAAGGCGGTCCCGCCGGAGAAAAGAGATCGACAAGTCGATTCATCAGGACAGTCGGCAGGGAGACCCGCCGAACCGGAAGTTTTTTCTTAACGGATGCAAAGGCTTCTGTCAAGGAAGGGACGGAAATCATTGGATGGGTACCCATGAAATCCTCCATCCGGAACCGCAACGGGTGCATCCGTACTGCAGGCGCATTCGGAACAGAGAGAGCAGTGCAGGCTTCATTCTCCCGTTCCATGGACGCGAATCCCAGGTGGACATTCTTCCCAATAATCATTGCCGGAAAAGCGGGCATGTTCTACGATGCGGCCGCTTTTTACCCTGAATGAGCAGTCCGGATCAGCATCAAGACGGTTCATTTTCATTCCTTGGACCCCGCTTCGTGCTTCCAGCCGGGAAGCGGGTGATGGAGGCGATGCCCATGGCGGACGGCGAGCGCAAAACCGGAGAAGTGCTGATCGATGAGACCCGAGTCCTGCGAAATCCATCAGCCGGCCCGGGCAAGGTGGAGGAAGACCTTTCGGATGGCGCCCGGCATTGCCGTAAAATTCAGACCGATACAAATGATCGCAAGGAGTACGGGAGCGTGCCTCCGGACAGTGAATCGAACTACCGGGCCATCTTCGAAAACGCGATCATGGGCATCTATCAAAGCAGTCCGGAGGGAAGATACCTCAAAGTAAATCATGCTTTCGCCCGCATTTTCGGATTCGACTCGCCGGAGGAGGTCATCCGTTCCGTCACGGACATCGGAAAGCAGATGTATGCAAATCCCGAGGATCGATCCCGCATCATCGCGTTGCTGAATGGGCGCGAGTGCGCCACCGTCGAGACGTCGATCCGACGCAAGGACGGAACCATCGGCTGGATCCTGAACAACGTGCGCATCGTCCGGGATCAAGACGGCAAAATCCGCTATTATGAAGGATTTGTGCAGGATATTGCAGACCTGAAACAAGTGGAAGAGGAACTCCAGAGGACGCTCCGAGAACTCGAATCCCGCGTTCGGGAGCGGACAGCGGACCTGGAAGAGACCAACACGGCTCTCCGCATCCTGGTGAATCGCCGGACGGATGATCAGAAACATCTTGAAGAAAGGCTCCAGTTGAACGTAAACGACCTCATCCTTCCGATTATCGAGGAATTGAAGGCCGGCGGGATGGACAAGAAAGGCATGGCCTATCTGGCCATCCTGGAGTCGAACCTGAAAGACATCGCCTCTCCTTATCTGTACACCCTCCATTCAGCACATCGCAACCTCACCCCCAGGGAAATCCGGATCGCCGAGATGATTCGCGGGGGGATGAAAACGAAACAGATTTCCGAACTGATGGGCATCAGCCCTGTAACCGTCGAGACACACCGCAATCATATCCGGAGGAAACTTGGTTTGGTCAAAGCAAAAGCAAACCTTCGCTCTTACCTTCTATCCATCGTATAATATGTATTATTTCTACATGTAATATCCCATATTATTCCATATTGTTCATTCATCGTTTTCCAGTATTTTGTGCACTCTTTTGGTTGTTTCAATCCCGGCGCGGTCATTACGGATGCATGGTACATTTGTCTATTTTCGATGGGTTACATGCATGAGCAAGTGGGTCGGCCGGCGGAGCCTCACAGTGGACGGTCTACGGAACCAGGGCAAAGATATCGAGGAGAAAATATGACATTCCGCGCCAAGAGTGACCCCAGCCATCCAACCGCTGCGCCCATCCATCCCGTGGCATCGAATTCCTCTGATGTGGCGGCTGCTTCACCGGTTCACGGGCATCGAAAATCTTCAGGAAAGGATTCGTCGCTGAAATTGTTCAGCCAAAACGGCCCCATCCTGGTGAAAAACATCCGCATGAAACTTGAGTCGGGTGGGACGGAAAGTGTCTTCATCCAATTTGACAGCTATCAGAAACCAGCGTTCCTGCTTAAGCTGGATGGAGATGAGCCAAAGATAAGCGTGATCCTCAAGAATGCAAAACTTAGTCCCAGGATTCAGAAAAGCATTCATGCAGGCGGTAAGTTTCTGCGCCGGATTCGAACCGGAGCCAACGGGACGAACGGAGAACTGAACATCATCCTCGACATATACCCTCGATCAAGTTGTCAGGCCAGCTACACCCATTGCCTGGGTGCGAACCTCTTCCGCATCGACATTTCGGCCGGTAGCCATAAATAAAGAGCTGATTCCTGCATCCGTCGACGTACGGAGGACAAATCCCCGAAAAGGGAGAAAGGCAGCCGTGAAAGTAAAAAAGCCAAGGGGACGTCGACCCGGATCGACATCTCCTTGGCTTTTTTGGCGCGCCCGGCACGATTCGAACGTGCGACCAACAGGTTCGAAGCCTGCGACTCTATCCAGCTGAGCTACGGGCGCATAGGGGGAAAATGGGAAAATGGGGTGAGTGAAGGGAATTGAACCCTCAACCTCCGGGGCCACAACCCGGCACTCTAACCAATTGAGCTACACCCACCACGAATATCTGGTACGCCTGGAGGGATTCGAACCCGCGACCTACGGATTAGAAGTCCGTTGCTCTATCCAGCTGAGCTACAGGCGCATACGGCAGCAGTTTCCTCCAGGTCTTCTGAAAGGAGGATGCTCATTACCCCCTTTGTTTTTTTTTGTCAAGACGAAACCCCGGCGCTTTACCGCACGTATCCGGCGATGCCGTCGAACTGGTAACCCTTCTTCTGCATGCTCTCGCCGTTCGGGTCCGTTGTGAAGAAATGGACGCCGCGGGAAGGATGATACCATCGGTAGAGCTCCCTTGACTGGGCCAGGCGGAACGTGGCGATGTTCCCGATGGATCCTTCGAATATATATCCCTGCAGGTTCTTGCCGCCACCCTGCAGGTCATAACCATAGAAGCGGTCCCCCTTCCTCGGGTTGTACCACCGGTAGAAGCTCGTCGTCCCCGGCGCTCCCGGACTGAAGAGCCGGAAAGCGAGCCCCTCTCTCACATACGCCCCCGCCTGCAGGTGGGACTGCTCGGCCTGGGGATTCGTCGTGAGGAAATAATCCGTGCCCCGGACATAGCGATAGACATCGAGCAGGCGGGACACATTCTCCGCTGTCACCTCCAGGGAAATCTCCATGAGCTTGTCCCCCCCGTTGGAGGTGAAGAGGATCTGGTCGGCATACCATCCGGGGCTCAGATGCTGCGGATTGACGACCACATTGATGTAATCCGTTTCCCGCAGCGTTCTCCCGGATTTCGGGAAGACGGTGATCCAGCCCGCCGGTCCCTTCTGGACCTGCCTCCCTGCAATCCGCACACCCTGCAGGACGGCCCGTCCCGCCGTGCTCACAAAAGACAGCGTATGGGGACCGTCGGCCAGGTCTTGCGCCAGAAGCGTTTCCGCCGATTCTCTTTCCTCCGCCCGGCAGCGGATCGTCTGCAGAAACCGGTCGTCGAGGAGAACGCTCAGATCCCCCCCGTCCGGATCTTTCCAGTAATAAAGCGTGATGCCGGTTCCCGAGAACTTTATCTTCAGGCTGTTCCCGCGGCCGGTCCCAACGGGATATCCCTCCTCTTCCATCCAGACCGCCCCGGACACATCGATTCCCGCCTTCAGGGTCGCCGGAGGCGCGTAGGAACCCTTACCTTTCGCGGCTTCGTTGAAGAAGGAGACGTACCGGCCCGGCGGCGGCCAGAAGGCGCTTTCCTGTGCCGGACTCCCTTGAAGGTCAACGGACCACTTGAGGACGTCCTTTCCATGGTTCGTGAGCTCCACCCTTCTGGTGACACGCTCCCCGATGCCGACGGTTCCGAAATCAAGGCGGAGCGGATTTAGATGAATGAGGGGCTGCATCTCAGGATGGATCACGTGGTATCGGAAAAAAAGACTGCGGCTTCCGCCCGTGGAATTGATCCGGATGATCTCGCGGTGAACACCCGGCTCGGCTTCCCGTCTGCAGGTCATGGAGTGCGCCCCGAAGTCCAGTGACAGGGCCAGCGGCATGGGGCCCCCCTTCCCTGAATTTCCTGCGCTTTCTGCCACCTCCCGGGCGTATTTGAGCCGGATTGGGATCTCCGCCGCCCGGACGTCCAGATGACCGCTTAGTCCTTGTTCGGGGGAGCAGTTCCATCCCTCGGGAGGGGAAAGGGTCCACTGGAGCGATCCTCCGCCCATATTCTTCAGCACGAACAGGCCCGTTTCCGGACTGCCTGAACCGATGGGGCCGAAATCGATTTCCCGGGGGGAAACGGTAAGAAGTGGCGGTACGGCCACAGGTCCCTGGGCTATGGTCCGCACCCTTGCCGGAACCGCCGATTTCGGGGGCCCAGCCGAAGCCTCCCGGATGCAGGGGAGGAAATGGACCGACAGCCAGCCGACAGCCAGCAGCAAAAGACCGATTTTTGAGAAAAAGCGACGGGACGCCATGGCAGGATCCTCTTGAAAACTGACCCTGTGTATCTGAAACATGCAAATTTCGCAATGCTTTTTCCCTTTTTTAAAATACTTGACACTGGAAAATCATTCTGTATACGTAACGCGCCTTCCGGGTGCCGACAAGCCGGGTCCTCCTCACAGATATGAACCACCCTGAAATGTTGAAGTACTGGCTTGCCCTGCACCGGGTTGAAAAGGTCGGCGGCATCGGCTTCATCCGGCTTTTGGAAGCCTTCGGCTCCCCCGAACGGGTCTTTTCCGCCCCCCCGGAAGCCCTGAAGGCTTTTTCCGGCGTAGGAGCGAAGGCGGCCGGGCAGATCAAGGACTTCCGGCAATGGGACCAGGTGGAGGCGGAGCTGGAGAAAGCCCACTCCCTGGGAGTCACGATCCTGCCCTGCACGGACCCGTCCTATCCGGTGAGGCTGCTTGAGATCTACGATTTTCCGCCCCTGCTGTACGTCAAGGGCGAACTGAAGGCGGACGAAACCTGTATGGCGGTCGTGGGATCCAGGGCCGCCGGCATCTACGGCCGCTATACGGCCGAGCGGCTCTCCCGGGAGCTGGCCCTGCGCGGCGTAACCGTGGTCAGCGGACTGGCCCGGGGAATCGACACGGCGGCCCATCGGGGCGCCCTGGCCGGGAAAGGCCGCACCATCGCCGTTCTGGGTTGCGGACTGGACGTGACGTATCCGCCGGAGAACGGCGCCCTGCTTCAGGAAATCACCCGTAGGGGCGCGGTAATCACCGAATATCCCTTCGGCACGCCTCCGAATGCGTCCCACTTCCCGGCCCGCAACCGCATCATCAGCGGACTGGCGCTGGGCGTGACGGTCGTGGAGGCGACGGAAAAAAGCGGATCCCTCATCACGGCCCGGCTGGCCTTGGAACAGGGGAGAGACGTCTTCGCCGTCCCGGGAAGCGTTGATGCCGCCGGCTCCAAGGGCACGAACCGCCTCATCAAGGAAGGCGCGAAGCTCGTCGAATCCGTCGACGACATCCTGGAGGAGATCCTTCCCCAGTTGGAACGAAGAAAACCGGGCGAAACCGGGCCGGACGCCCTTTCCGCCCTGAAGAAACCAACTCCGGGGCCATTCGCCATGAAGGCCGGGGACCCGGAACCTTCTATGGCCGGCCCGGAAGGAAGGCAGAAGACGCCGCCCACGCCCCTCAGCGGACCGGAGGAAGCGCTCCTCGGTCTTCTATCGGACATTCCGATCCCGGCGGATGAGATCATCCGGGCATCCGGGGGGAAAGCAAACGATGTACTGGGCCTTTTAATGGGGCTCGAAATCAAGGGAGCCATTCGACAGCTCCCGGGGAAAAAATTCATACGCAAGGAGTGACGGATGTCCCGTTCCCTGATCATTGTAGAATCACCTGCCAAGATCAAAACCATCCGGAAGTATCTGTCCGATGACTTCGAAGTGGCGGCCTCCGTAGGCCACGTGAAAGACCTGCCCAAAAACACCCTTGGCATCGACGTCAAGAAGGGCTTCGAGCCGACTTACCAGGTCATCGACAGCAAGAAGAAGGTCATCGCCGATCTGAAAAAGGCGGCCAAGAAGGCAGACAGGATCTACCTGGCGCCGGACCCCGACCGCGAAGGAGAGGCGATTGCCTGGCACATCGCCCAGGAAATCGGAGGCCGGGACAAGACCGTCTACCGTGTGCTCTTCAACGATCTGACGAAGAATACCGTTCTGGAGGCCCTGAGCAAGCCGCTGGCGCTGGACATGAACAAGTTCGAGGCCCAGCAGACCCGGCGGATTCTCGATCGGCTGGTTGGCTACAAGATCAGCCCGCTGCTGTGGGACAAGGTGAAGCGGGGACTCAGCGCCGGCCGCGTGCAGTCCGTCGCGGTCCGCCTGATCTGTGACCGGGAGCAGGAAATCCTGGCCTTCGTGTCCGAGGAATACTGGAACATTGCGGCCCTCCTCCGGAAACGGGAGCCGACGCTCGCCAACGGGCAGGCGGCGTCCTTCGAGGCCAGGCTCTTCCGGCTCGACGGAAAGAAGGCCCGGGTGACCAGCGCGGAGGAAGCGGAGAAGGTCGTTGCCGAGATCGAGGCGAATGCGCCGGTTGTCTCCCGGGTCGAGCGAAAGGAAGTGAAGCGGACCCCTCCCGCTCCCTTCACCACCAGCAAGCTCCAGCAGGAAGCATCACGCTGGCACCGCTTTCCCGCCAAGAAGACGATGTCCGTGGCCCAGCGCCTCTATGAAGGGGTAGAGCTGGGAAAGGAAGGCTCCGTAGGGCTCATCACATACATGCGAACCGACTCGGTCCGCGTCGCCGACGACGCCCTGAAGGAAGTCCGGGCCTACATCGCTGAAAATTACGATCCCGCCTACCTTCCGGCCAAGGCGAGGGCCTACAAGGTATCCGGCTCGGCCCAGGACGCCCACGAGGCCATCCGGCCCGCCTCCATGGCCTACCGGCCCCAGGACATCCGGGAGTACCTCACGGACGAGCAGTTCAAGCTGTACAACCTGATCTGGAACCGCTTCGTGGCCAGCCAGATGAACCCCGCCGTCTTCGACCAGACGATCATCGACGTGGAAGCGGGCCGCTGCCAGCTCCGGGCCCAGGGGCTGGTCATGAAGTTCCCCGGCTTTACAACCGTCTACACCGAGGGCAAGGAAAACGGGAATGGGAACGGAAACGGCGAGGACGAGCCGGAAGACGGACGCCTCCTGCCGGACGTCATACAGGGAGAGGCCCTCAACCTGGTTCCCCCCGTCCGGAAAGAGCAGAAATTCACCCAGCCGCCGCCCCGCTTCTCCGAGGCTTCCCTGGTGAAGGAACTGGAGGAAAAGGGAATCGGCCGTCCCAGCACCTACGCGACGATCCTGAGCACCATCCAGGAGCGGGAATACGTCCGCCTCGAAAAGGGACGGTTTTCCCCGACGGAGCTGGGCATGCTGGTGACGGACCTCCTGGTGAAGAATTTTCCCCGGATCCTCGACGTGGCCTTCACGGCCTCCATGGAGAACGAGCTGGACGGGATCGAGGAAGGCAAGAGCAACCGGCTCGACATCCTGCAGAATTTCTACTCTCCCTTCGAGGCGGAGCTGAAGCAGGCGGGCGCGCAGATGCGCCGGGTCAAGGGCCAGGAGATCCCGACGGACGTCGTCTGCGACAAATGCCAGAGCCCCATGGTCATCAAGTGGGGGAAAAACGGCGAATTCCTGGCCTGCTCGAACTACCCCGCCTGCCGGAACACGACGAACTTTTCCCGCGGCGACGACGGCCAGATCGTCCCCGCCGAGGCGACAGCGGTCGAGACCGGGAAGACCTGCGACAAGTGCGGCAAGCCCATGATTCTCAAACAGGGTCGATTCGGTCCCTTCCTGGCCTGCTCCGGCTACCCCGAGTGCAAGAACACCGTGAATCCCCGCGACGAGGCCCGGCCGGAGGAGGCCGCGGAGGGAGCCCTGGCGCCGGTCTGTGAGAAATGCGGAAAGCCCATGGTAACCCGCCGGGGGCGTTTCGGCCCGTTCCTGGGATGCTCCGGTTACCCAGAGTGCAAGAACATCGTCCGGCAGACCCGGTCGGGCGCCCCCGCTGCGCCGGCGCCGCCGCCGGAGCTTACCGACATCGCCTGCGAAAAATGCGGCAAGCCCATGGCCATCCGCCGGGGCCGCTTCGGACGATTCCTCGGCTGTACCGGCTATCCGGCGTGCAAGAACATCCAGAAGCTTCCCCCGCAGTCATGACCGGGTCCTCCCCGCGCGAGCGACGGAAATCTCCATGACGACGCGCCAGCCCACGATCATCGTCGGCGGAGGCCTGGCCGGCTGTGAAGCCGCCTGGCAGCTCCTGCGCCGGGGCCACCCGGTGGAGCTCTGGGAGATGAAGCCTTCCCGGTATTCGCCGGCCCACCGTTCGCCCCTCCTGGCGGAACTGGTCTGCAGCAATTCCCTGCGCTCCGGCCGTGTCGAGGACGCCCCGGGCCTCCTGAAGGAGGAGATGCGCCGGCTGGGCTCCCTCCTGATGGAATCGGCCGATGCCACGGCCGTTCCCGCCGGCCGGGCCCTGGCGGTGGACCGGATCCTGTTTTCCCGCCGGATCGAGGAAGCCCTGGGGAAAGAAGAGAATTTTCGCCTTCTGCGCCGGGAAATGGCGGAAATCCCTGAGGACCGGACGGTTATTCTCGCTTCGGGCCCCCTGACCTCGGACGCCCTCGCCGAATCCATCGCCCGCCTCACCGGACGCGGCTATCTCCACTTCTACGACGCCATCTCCCCCATCGTGGAGGCCGAAACCATCGACCGCACCCGCGTCTTTTCCGCTTCCCGGTACGATGCCGGCGAGGGGGACTACCTGAACTGCCCGCTGGACCGTCAGGAGTATGAACGTTTTCACACCGCCCTGACGACAGGGGAGGAAGTCCCCCTCCACGACTTCGAGGAGACCCGGTTCTTCGAGGGATGCCTGCCCGTGGAAGTCCTGGCGAAACGGGGAGCTCTGGCTCTGGCCTATGGTCCCATGAAGCCCGTCGGGCTGACGGATCCCCGCACCGGTCGTCCCCCATTCGCCGTCGTCCAGCTCCGGCGTGAAAACCTGGAGGGAACGCTCTACAATCTCGTCGGCTTCCAGACAAAGCTTACATGGCCGGAGCAGGCGCGGATCTTCCGGATGATTCCCGGTCTGGAGAATGCCGGGTTCGCCCGGTACGGGAGCATCCACCGGAACACGTTCATCGACTCCCCTTCCCTGCTGGATTCTTCCCTTCAGCTCAGGGACCGGGAGGGAATCTTCTTCGCCGGCCAGATCACCGGCGTGGAGGGATACATCGAGTCGGCGGCCATGGGCCTGCTCGCGGGGTTGAACGTCGCGTTCCGTCTGGAGAGAAGGGATCTCCCCCCGCCGGCGAAGGAAACGGCAATCGGCTCGCTGCTTCACCACATCACGGAACCGGGGAAAAAGGATTTCCAGCCCATGAACGTCAACTTCGGCCTGTTCACCCCCCTGGGCCTCAGGCTCCGCCGCCGGTTTCGCGGGGAGGCCTATGCCCGGCGGGCTCTGGAGGCACTGGAGCTGTGGAAAAGATCCCTCTGATCAAAAGGATCTTGCTGAATCCCGCCTTGACGGCCCTGATCGCCCTTTCCTGCCTCTGGGGCTACAACTGGGTCGTCATGAAGGAGGCCCTGAAGTACTCCGGCCCCTTCGACTTTGCCGCCCTCCGGATGGTTGTCGGCGTGGTCTGCCTCTTCGGCCTGCTGCTCTGGCGCCGCCATGGCCTACGCCCCCGCCGGCCGCTCCAGACTCTGCTCCTGGGACTGATCGGCACGACCGTCACGATCGGCGCCGTCACCTGGGCCCTGGCACTGGGCTCGGTCGGACGGACGGCCATTCTCGTCTACACGATGCCCTTCTGGGTGCTCCTCCTCGCCTGGCCCATCCTGGGGGAACGGATCCGCGGGAACCAGTGGGTCCCGACCGTTCTGGCCTTCGCTGGGCTCCTGATCATCCTCGATCCCGGACACATGCACGGATCTGCCCTGGGGAAAATCCTGGCCGTCGTGTCGGGAGTCGCCTGGGGCCTGGGTGCCATCGTCACGAAGGTGATGCGGAAGAGAACCCAATTCGACCTCGTGTCGCTGACGACCTGGCAGATGCTTTTCGGCACCATCCCGCTGGTTGTGCTTGCCCTTGTCGTCCCCGAAGAGCCGGTCCGCTGGACGCCGCCCTTCGTCGCCGCCCTGGTCTACAGCGGCGTGTTCAGCAACGCCATTGCGGTTCTCCTGTGGTTCTACATCCTCGAAAAACTCCCGGCCGGGGCGGCCAGCATGGGGACACTGGCCACACCGGTCATCGGCATGACAGCCTCTTTCATCCAGCTGGGCGAGCGGCCTTCGGCATGGGAAGGGGCGGGCATGGTTCTGATCCTCATCGCCCTCGGACTCCTTACATACATCGGTTACCGCCAGTCTCAGATCCTGAAAATACCGTAAAGAAATAAGAACACCCCCCGCGCGCATCGGACGGACCGGCTGTTTGCAGAGCGTGGCAAAAAAAAACCCCTGCCGGCCGGCAGAGGTTCGTGCAAGCATCCGATCATGGGGGAAGACTATCAAGCCCTTGCTCTTCTCGCTTTCCTCGGCGCCTTCTTCGGCGCCAGCGCTTTCCGAAGTGATTCCAGTCCGTTCCGGATCTCCATCGATCCCCGGTAGGTCCGGACGTCCGTATCGGAGTACCGGACCACCATCGTCGGCGTCGAAGTGATGCGGTAATGCCGGATGATCCCATCCCAGGCCTGGAGGGTGGGTTTCACGTCATGAGGCGCCAGACGCACATGACGGGCCTGGAGAGCCCCCGTCAGATCGGCATCGGATCCAGGAGCGCTTCCCTTCGCCAGATCGAACAATTGATGGCGGGCCTGCATGGCTTCCCGATAATCTTTCCCTGCACGAACGGCATAAAGAAAGTATTTCGCATAAAGCGGCGTCTGCGCGTGGATGGGCATGTCAACGAACGTCACCATCGCCTTCCCTTTTTTCAGGACTTCCTCCAGGGCCGGCTCCAGATCCTTTTCCACGGCCTGGCAGGGGGGACAGAAATAATCCGTGAAGACGAGGACTTCAACATTCCCCTTCCCGAAAGAGGGAACCGGGGAGCCTTCGGCGCCGTAGGCGGGCGTGACAGAGCCTGAAAACAAGGAGATCATGACGAGATACCCCGCCAGCACGAAGCCGATCAGGGGCAGGCGCAGGTTCTTCAGAAACGGCATGACAACCTCCCCGGGCAGATACAGGATTTTACGAAATGCATTGCTTCCGCCGGCCGGACGTTCGTACTGGACGGCGTAGGAAATGAGCAGAATCGCCGCAAAGGCCAGGCAAAAGGGGCAGAAGACGTCCTCCCTTGCCTGGAAGGCGATGAGATGAATCTCCCCGCCCAAGGCGCCGGCCAGCATGATCCGGATCAGCCAGGACTGCCGAACCATGACCAGGACGATGAGGACCGCCATGAAGCCGATCCCCAGGTACTTCAGGTCGATTCCCAGAAGCTCTCCCTTGAGGTAGCTGCAATCGGTGTCGCAGAGATTGTAGTAAACCATGACGGCGATTCCCGCCGCGGCAAGGAGGACCGTCAGGATGCTCCGCCATACCGGACTTCCGTTCTGTTGAACGATTGTGTTTGCAGTTAGCATTGCGATCTCTCGCCAGGAAGTTTTTTCTTCAGAAACGGCATCGCTGGACAGGCTTCTCACAGGCGTGGCTTTTCGCATGTTTTGGCGTTTTTGTAAAGACCCTCCCCACTCTGGGAGATCCCATGGTTCAGAGACCAAGCGGAGGCGGCGGGATCGGGAATCATGATTTCACCGCTTCGTCTCCCTTATGGTTACGGCTTTGCGTCCACCCGTGTTTTTTGTCCCGTATTTGTCCTGCACCGCGGAAAGAGAACCACGCCGGGAATGTCCGCCCTCCGGTCCGGGGGGCTTCTCCGAGATCCGGAGCGGCGGGTTCCGCCGATCGCAGGCCAATTCATTCCGGTCGTCCCGGTAAAAGACGCAGGCGGAGGCCAGTTCCTCCCGCAGTTTCGCCCGGGCGCGGTGCAGCCGGATCTTGGCCGCCTCGATCCGGATTCCAAGGACGTCGGCGATTTCCCGGTCCGTCATCCCTTCCAGGTCGCCCAGAATGATGACCGACCGGTAGGTCTCCGGGAGCGTCCCGATGATCTCCCGGATGCAGCCGTTCATCTCCCGCCGGATGACCTTCCCTTCGCTGCTCCGCGGCTCTTCTCCCGTCCATGGATCGTGGTTCTCAACAGCTTCCTCGATGTTGTCGACGGGCAACGGGCTTTGCCTGCGGGAATCTGCGGACCGGCTGCGGAATCTGTCCCGTGCCGCGTTCGTCGCGATCCGTTAGATCCACGTGGACATCCGTGCCTCCCCGCGGAACTCCTTCAATGCCGAGTTCACGCGGGAAAATACTTCCTGGCTCAGGTCCTCCGCCTCGCTCTCGCCGACCATATGGGCCAGGTAGCGCAGGATGCGGGGCTGGAACTCCCGATAAATATCCTCGAAACGATATTCGCCGACTGCCCTGTTTTCTTCTTTCATGTTTATTTCATAGCATGGGATTTCAGGAGCAGCAACCGGAGCCGGAACAGGCCCCGGCACTGCAGGAGGCTGCGCTGGGACGATCCCGGACCAGATTCAGAGCCAGTTTGTCCATGCTGCCCGCAGCCCCTCGCCGGACAACCTTTCCGACTTCGACGGCCGCCTCGATCTCCTCCCGGTCGATGCCCATTTCCAGCGCTTTCACGACATGAAACTCCAGGCAGGGATGGCAGTTGGCTCCCACCGAGGCCCCGACGGCGATCAGTTTTTTTATCCTTTCGTTCATTTATCCCCTCCCGGCACTCCGCCCGTCCGGCCGATTGCCGCCCGCAAACCGGCAAGTTCTTTTTTGATCTCCTCGAGATCGTCCCTCCGGGGGCCCATGCAGCAGAACCACCGTCCCGTGCCCATTCTCGACCGGAACAGAAGACACATCAGGACGCACAGCGTCATGCAGAGCAACGGGATCACCCACCACCATCCGGCGGCTGCCGGCCACGTTTCTGCAAACCATCCGGGCATATTTTATTACCTCCTTCATGCATTTTGTTGACTTAGACGGGTTCGGAGACGGAATGGATACACGGTCACTTTCTTTATACCGGGGATGCTCCATTCGGCAGGAGCGGCCATGGCTCACCGGTCATCCATGCAGACCCGCGGCTTCCGGGTCACAAATATGTGGAAAATATTCCCTATGTGCCTATAATCGCGGACTCGCAGTTCCGGAGGATCAGCTATGAATACCCAGAAACAAAAGGAGCGCGTGGCGCTCCTTTCCGTCGCATCCAATTCCATCCTGGTCGTGATGAAGCTCGTGATCGGCCTGATGATCGGCTCGGTCTCGATCATCTCCGAGGCGATCCACTCGGGCGTGGACTGGCTGGCGGCGGTGATCGCCCTGTTTTCCGTGAAGACCTCCAGCCTGCCGGCGGACAGCAGGCACCCCTTCGGTCACGGCAAGATCGAAAACATCTCCGGAACCATCGAAGCCGTGCTGATCTTCGTCGCCGCCGGCTGGATCATCTTCGAAGCGGTGAAGAAGATCCTGCATCCGGAGCCCATCGAAGACATCGGATGGGGCGTGGGCGTCATGCTCCTGTCCGCCTGCGCCAATATCGTCGTCTCGGAGAAGCTCTTCAAGGTGGGCAGGAAGACCGATTCCATCGCCCTTCAGGCCGACGCCTGGCACCTGCGGACGGACGTCTACACCTCGGCAGGTGTCATGGCCAGCCTGGCCCTGATCTGGCTGGCTTCCTGGATCTTCCCAGACATGAACCTCAACTGGCTTGACCCGGCGGCGGCCATCGGCGTCGCCCTCCTGATCATCAAGGCAGCCTACGACCTGACCATGCAATCGGCGCGGGATCTTCTCGATGTCAATCTCCCCCGGGAAGAGGAAGACTGGATCCGGCGGCGAATCCTGGAGCAGAGGCCCGTCGTGCACGGTTTTCACCACCTGCGGACCCGCAAATCCGGCCATTTCCGGTTTGTCGAGTTTCACCTCCAGATGGATCCTCATATGTCCGTTGAAAGCTCACACAAAATAACGGAGGACCTGTCCAACCTCATCGAGCGGCAATACCCCGAGACGAGCGTCACGATCCACGTCGAGCCATGCAACGGAGACTGTGTCGGCCACTGCCTGGAAGGCTGCCTGCTATCGCCGGACAAACGGCGTGAGATCCAGCGCAAGAACGGAAGGGGCGATGCGGCGGCAATCCGGTGACCCGGCGAAAGCAAAAGATGAGCCGCTCACACCTTCAGTTTCGCGTAGAGCCCTTCCAGTTTCGTGCGGTAGATTTTCCGGATCGCCTCCTCGTCTTCGCCGATGGGCTTTACCGGTACAAGGTCCATGACTTCTTGGGGGGACATCCCGGAATCAAAGAGGATCTTCGCCGCGCCTTTCACCATTTTGTTCAGCGCCCGGGAGGCCTGCTTCGGCGACAGGCCGAAGGACTCGCCGAGCATCCGGAGTTCGTTCAACTGGAACCACAGATATGTAGGACCCATGGCGGTCAGGACGGCGTATGCCTCCAGGGTCCCCTCCTCCACCTCCGGACAATCTCCCAGTGTTTCAAAGTACTTCCGAATGGCTTTTTTCTCCTCGCCATCGAAAGCGGGATCAAAGGCGACGGGATTGAACCCCTTGTTGACGATTGATGGGGCGTTGGGAATCATCCGGACGATCCGCCGGAATCCGCCCAGTCCGTTCGAGAGCTGCCCGATGGTCAGTTTCGGCGCCAGCGAGACGACAACCGAATTCCTGCCGAGGATCGGCGCGATCCCGCCCAGGACACCCATGACCGCCGGCGGGTGAAGGGCAAGGAAAACCAGATCCGCGGCGGCGGGACGCTTCGGGTCCGCCCCGGACGTCCCGACACCGGGGAATCCTGCCTTGAGTGCCGACAGGACGTCGGGGCTGGTATCGCTGACAATAACCCTCGCCGGCAGCATCTCTTTTCGTGACAGCCCTCCCAGAAGAATCCGGACAATTCTACCCCCGCCGATGAATCCGAGTGACTCATACCTGTGTTTCATGAATTTAATCTCCTTTCGTCGGGCAGAACCCGCATTCATGGATGCGATACGGAAAACGATGCACCCCTCAAGACAACGATTCCGAATGGATCAATCCGCCTTCATTCGAGGCGGGCCCAATGCCTCGGCGGAATTCCTTCCGGGTATTTTTATGCCTCATCCGCGCTGAATTCCGCCTCGATCCAGTTCCGGATGGCATCCCGAACGGACCGGAAGCCCGCGAGGATTTCCTCCTCGGTCCCCTGAAGGAGGGACGGGTCCGGAAAGCTTTGATGCCGCCGGCTCCCCCCGCCGAAGAAGACGGGGCAGAATTCCCGGGTAGAGTCGCAAACCGTGATGACTTCGTCGAATGACGAGTTCTGAAATTCGTCGACACTCTTCGAGCATTGGCCTCCCATATCGATGCCGGCTTCCGCCATGACCCTGACCGCATAGGGATGAATCCCCCGGGGCTCTGTCCCGGCGCTGAAGGCCTCGTAGCGATCCCCTCTCAGGGACCGGAGAAATCCCTCCGCCATTTGGGAACGCGATGCGTTATGGGTGCATATGAACAGGACTTTTTTCATCTTTCCTCCGGTCATTACAGACGGTTGTTTCAGGCCAGAAGCGTGTAAATCTTGTACAGGGTCATGACGACGATCAAAACACCAAAGAACTGGCGGATCCGGTTTCCGGGAACATAGAGGCTCGTCAGCCGCGCTCCCAGGAAGGCGCAGGCCGCTCCGGCGAACAGCAGACTCAACGTCAACCCCAAATCGAAGCGGGCCGTAGCCAGGTGGGGAATCAGGGCCGAAAAGGAAGGGGGCGTCACGGCGAAAGCATTGATTCCGGCCGCCTTCTTCGGATCGAACCCCACCAGGATCAAGGTCGGCATGAGGAGAAATCCGGGACCGATCCCGAGGAGGCCGCTTAAGACGGAAATGGGTATTGCCAGGATCAGGACCAGCCGGAAATTCTCGTTCCCCGGTCGCGCCTGGACCGGCCGGAAGAGGCGGTAGGCCAGGAAGATGACCGAGGTCAGGTACGCCGTCCAAACGATCATGACCGGCGTTGACTGGGCCAGCCAGGACCCGAATGGGGCGGCCAGCGTGGTCACGACGGAAAGAGTGATCGCCTTCCGCCAGTCCACGTAACCGCTCCGGGCAAACCCGAATACGGCAAACAGGGCCGTGATTCCGTTCAGGAGCAGACTCAGCGGCTGAACCTGGTGGACCAGGTCTGGAAGAAAGAAGGCCAGAAACGGCACCGCCGAAAAGGCCACCCCGAGCCCCACCATTCCCGAGGCAAAGGCCAGAATCCCGAGACCGAGGACCATAACGATCGTCGTGTTCATGGTCAGCCTCTAGTTTCCCCAGAACGGATTGCCGATAAAATAAACCCCCAGGACGGCAATGAGAGCCCCGGCTCCCTTGCGGAACCACGCACCCGCCCCCTGCCAGTTTTGGTCTTCGACCAGCCTCCGGACGAAGGCGCTGGAACTCCCCGCCAGGACAATGGGCAGACAGTGACCGAGCGCAAACAGGACGATCAGCACGAGGCCCGTCGCAATCTGTTTCTGAATGGCAATCAGGGCCAGGATCGGAGCGATAAAGCCGAAGGTGCAGGCGCCGGACAGGACACCATAGGCGAGGCCCAGGAGGAACGCGCCCCCGATCCCACGAAGCCGCAGACGATAGAGAAGTCCGCTCGAAGCGGAGCAGGATTCGACTCCCATCATGCCCAGGGCCACCCAGAGGAGCACCAGCCCTACGGGAATCTGCCAGAAACTGCCGACATCCCCCAGCATCCGGCCCAGGACGGCGCAGACCGCTCCGATCAGGGCGATCGTAATGAACAGGCCCGCCGTGAATACCCCGGCGTAACCGGCTGCTTCGCGGGGCTGGAGAAGCCGCTCCTGGCCTCCGACGTAGGCTATGATCAGCGGAATGGAGGCCAGATGGCAGGGGCTGAAGAGGACGCTGACCATGCCCCACAGGAAAGCGCCGAGAGCCGCCCAGGCGGGTGCGCCTGTCATCCATTCGTTGACCGTCAGGAATACGGACTCCATGAAGAAACCTTTCCTTACTGCACACCCATTGCCTTGAGCTGGGCCACGATGGCCTCCTCGCTCATGAAACCGAGGTGTCTCACCACCTCTTTGCCGTGACCGTCGAAGAAGATCTGGGTGGGGATCGCCCGGATCCCGAATCTCTGTGCCGCCTCCTTTTCGTGCCGGAGGTCAACGAAGACGATGGCGGCCCTGCCTTTGTAACGCTTCTCCAGCCGGTCGAGGATCGGAGCCATCATCTTGCAGGGAATGCAGGAGGCAGCCCCAAGGTCCACCATGGTGACCATGCCCTTCACCGGGAGATTCCTGAAGTCGGCGGCAGCAGGGCAGATGCCCATGAAAATAAGCGCCGCTGCGGCAACGAGGATTCCCATCGTTCGAATCGGTGCATGCATCTTCAAGTCGTTACCCTTTCATTGGCCTGGATTTTCATTCGCCGCCAGAGCGGCCCGGATCGACGCCTTGACCTGGTCGATGTCCTCCCTCTTGAGCTCCCCACCGAAGGCCTTCTCGACGCCCATTGCCGTGACGACGAAGTGGTTCATCACGGGCGCCTCGACGTGTTCCAGGATCTTCGCGGCGCAGCCGACGGGACAGCCGTCCAGGACGATCATATCCTCGGCGTCCTTGGCGGACCGGACGAAGCCGCTGCGGTGGGCCGCAATGCCGGCGAGGCAGAACAGCCGACCCTGCCCTTCCCCGGCCAGTTCCACGGCGAGATGGTGCGTCATCTGGCCTACGTTCGAGGCCCCGGCGCACCAGACAATCATACGCTTGCTTCCATCGCTGCAGCAGTTCTCAGCCATATTCCCTCCTTTCATGACCCAACTCCCTGGGAATGACCAGGACAGGGCGGACATGGTGCTCCACGACAGCCTCGGCGACGCTACCCAGCAGCGCTTCCCGGACATTGCTCTTCCCATGGGAGGCCATGGCAATCATCGTGACGTTTTCCTCATCGGCGAGACGGCTGATTTCCGTGGCCGGCACACCCGTCTTCAGAACCGTGCGGACGGCGAACCCCAGGAAATCCAGCTGGCGCTTCAGCTCCGACAGCCTCTCCCCGTCGACGCGGTCGAACTCCTCCATCCGGTGTTTCAGGTAAGGCAGCAGGGAGCGGCTGTCCTGAACATGAAGGATAATTACCTCTTTGGCGGCTCCCGGACGGCAAGTCCGGACCGAACGGAATGCCCGAAGTGCATTCTCGGAGAAATCGGTCGGGTACAGAATTTTCTCACAGGGATCCCGCGGGAAAAAGTTTGGATCCTTCTCTACCTGGGCCTCCGGGTTCTCGAACCGGGCGATCAAGAGCGGCGTCCGGGTCCGTCGCAGGACGTTCCTGGTCACGCTTCCCAGGAGCGCTCCCCGGATGTAGCTTCTTCCGTGGGCGCCCATCATGATGAGCGAAGCCCCCTGGTCCTCTGCGGCATCAATGATTGCCCGCTCCGTCGTTCCTACGGCGACAAGCCGGAGGATCCGGATCGTCGTCCGCGTCCTCAGCGGTTCCACCAGATCCTTCAGCCTGTCGTCCGCTTCCGTTTTGTACCGTTCGAGGGCAGGCTCATCCACGTCGGTCCACCGGGCCGCCTTCACCGGATCGATCACGTGTAGAAATACGGCTGTCTGCAGGCCCGTCCCCTCCAGGTCCGGGATGCGGTGTACGATCCTCTCCGTGTGGCGGGAGAAGTCGACCGGAAAGAGAACCTTTTCAAACACGCAGTGCGTCCCCTCTCGAAAAACGCAGCAAACGTCCTACTTCCTTTTCCTCTTTTTCGCCCTGGAGCTTCGGACCCTTTCCGGAACGACCTCCACGGCAACCGGTGCTTCGGCAAACAGTCTTGCCTTCGACCGGCGGGCCGCCCAGACCAGTACCAGCATGACGGGGACCTCGATGAGGGGGCCGATGACCGTTGCCAGGGCCACGACCGGGTTGAAGGCCGTGATGGCAATGGCGATGGCGATCTCGAAGTCCCGGCCCGTCGAATTGAAGGCCACGGCCACGGAATCCTCGTAGTTCAGTCCCATCTTCCAGCTCACCAGGTAGACGACGGCAAACATGATCCAGAAAAACAGCGTCATGGGAACGGCCATGTGGACGATCAGCATGGGGTTCTCCAGGATCAGGTCTCCCTTGAGGGCGAACATGACGATCAGCGTGAAGAGAAGGCCGATGATCGAAAGGGAATCCAGGTAGGTCTTGAAATGCTTGAAACCCTCCTCGCCCAGTCTCTTCACGGCGATCCGGCGGGTCAGGAATCCAGCCGCCAGAGGAACGCCCAGATAGAGAAGGACGCTTTCTCCGACCAGGAAGACGTCGAAGGACACCTCGCCCAAAAGCAGCTTCGCGTACACGGGGATCAGGAGCATCTGGCAGATCGAGTTGATGGCCACGAGAACGATGGCCAGGGCGTTGTTGCCCAGGGACAGGAAGGTGAAGACGATGACCATGGCGATGCAGGGGGCCAGGCCGTAAAGCACCAGGCCGACATAGAGATCCGGGTAGCCCGACAGGAAGACCTTCGCCAGGAAAAGCATGAAGAATGGGGCGACCAGGTAGTTGAAAAACAAAACCAGGAGCAGTTGCTTCGGAGAGGTCGCCGCCTTCCCCAGGTCCTCGACCTTGACATTGGTCATGGCCGGATACATCATCAGGAACAGGCCGACAACCACGCCCAGGGCAAGGCTGTTGGCGAGGGTGAAGGAATAGGTCCCCGCGAAGATGGCCTTGATGGCATCGATGGGCGGCGTCAGGGCAAAGTTCGAAATGCCGTACACCTTCCCGATGGCGATGCCCACGGCCATGCTGACGATGACAAAGATGGGCAGAAGCCGGAAATCCTGAACTTTTTCCAGATATTTTCTCATCACGTTTCCTTGTCGTTTGCGTGTTTCCCGATCCGTCGATCAAGCAATCGACGGGCTTATTTCTTCAGCCACTTCTTGATATCGTCCTTGGTCGGGATCTTCCCGACGGACTTCACCTCCCCGTCGACGACGACAGCCGGCGTGCCGAAGACCCCGAAGGAGGCGATCTCCTTCATATCCTTCACCTTGGAGACGTCGGCGGTGAGGCCGGCCTCCTTCAGTGCCTCCTGGACCAGCTTCTCCACCTGTACACACCGGGCGCAGCCGGGTCCCAATACCTTGATTTCCATCACGTCACCTCCTGTTGAATCTCAGTAAGCCATTTCCGGATATCGCTTTTCGACGGGACGGTTCCCACCGCCAGCACCCGGCCGTTTACGATCAGGGCGGGCGCTCCCAGGACACCGGAGCGGGCGATTTCCCTGAGGTCATCCACGTGGACCAGTTCGCCCGCCAGGTCCAGTTCCGCCATCACGTCCCGGACATCCCTCTCCAGCTGCCAGCATCGGGCGCAGCCGGGTCCGAGGATCTGAACGCGCACACCCTGCGGCGCATCTTCCTCTACTTCCTCCCCCCGGAACTTCCGGAATTCCCGGAGAAGCGCATCGCCGTATTTCGTTCCGGCCTTCCGGGGGATGTAATTTCCTTCTCCGACTCTCCGGAGAAGCTCTTCCTTCATTTCTTCATCGGTCCGGCCCTTGCCGTCGGCAGCCAGTCCCGCCATGATCGCATTCAGGCCGACGATCCCGACAAGGGCACCGTCGATCCGGACCTGGACGATATCCCGTTCGCTCACGATACCGCCTCAAAGAATGAAATTCCCGAAGAACCAGCCCATGAAGGTTCCCAGAATGATGATCGTGATCACATAGACGACGGCCTTCTTCACGCCGAAGACCCGGGCGATGGCGATCCAGTTGGGCAGGCTCAGTCCCGGTCCCGTCAGGAGCAGCGTCAGGGCCGGCCCTTTGCCCATGCCGAGTTTCATGAGCGTGTCGACAAAAGGCGCCTCCGTCATGGTGGCGAAGTAGCTGACGGCGCCGATCATGGTGGCCAGGAAAGAGGCCGTGACCCCGTTACCACCCAGCCAGGCCCGGATCCACTCCTCCGGGAGAAGTTTCCCGATGACACCGACGAGAAAGACACCGCCCAACAGGAGGGGAAAGATGATCCGGATGAACCACCAGCTCTCCCGGAGCCAGGAGGCGATTTCCTCCCTGGACAGGGCCTTCCATGCATAGGCTGCCAGGACGAGGGTGGCGACTCCCCAGATGATGACCTTGGTCAGATAGGCCCCCGTCTGTCCGATGTAGTTCGGCAGCAGGAGCGACAGCAGGATCAGGACCAGGAGGATCAGGTGGGGCCGGGCCACAATGGCCTGAGCTGCGTCCTCCGCCCGGAAGGCGGCGACGGTTTCCCGCTTCTCCTTCCCGAAGAATACCGTCATGATGTAACCTACCACGAAGGCCATCAGGAGGGACGCAACGACCCGGGCGACGACAATCTCGTAACCCAGGATATTGCCTGTGTAGATCAGCGACAGGATGTTCGCGGACGGGGCCACCCAAAGAATGATGAAGGCGACGCCGACCGCTGCACCGCTGTAGTACAGGCCGCTGGAGACAGGGATGACGGTGCAGGAGCAGGCGGCCACGAAAAAGCTGGCCAGGCCGGCCAGGGAAAACGATTTCAGCTTGTTTGCCTTCTCTCCCAGGACCTCGAGAATCGCCTGCTGGTTGATGAACGCCACCATGGCCCCGGCCAGGAGAAAAGCCGGGATGAGGCAGGTGAGGACGTGGGTGGCCACGTAATCCTGCAGGGCCAGGAGCCCCGCAACGACCAGGTCGATGAGGAACTGCATGATTGGTTATTTCCTCCGTATGATCGGATGGATTTCCCGATCCGGGGTCGGGAATCTCAGTAAATCGTTAAAAGGCTATTCAGACGGCCGGCGTCTCCCTGGCGCACAGGACGTTCCGGTCGAGGTCCGCGATCGTATTCAGAAGATCCATCAGTTCGCGGTCTTCGGAGAGCCAGTGCCTGAGATTGCCCAGCATGCTCGCCGCATAGGGACTGCGGCTGCCGTCGGAAACGGCATAGTTGACCCAGAGCCCGTCCTTCTTGCGGCTCACCAGCCCGGCCTCTTCGAGGATCTTCAGGTGCTTGGAGACCGTGGGCTGGGCCAGCCGGAGGGCTGCCTGCAGCTCGCAGACGCACATCATCCGCTGCTGGAGCATCTTGACGATCCGAACCCGGTTCGGGTCGGAAAGGGCCTTCATCACACTGACGAACGCTTCCATAACATCTGCCTCCATATTGCTAATTGGCAATATATGAATCCTCCATTTCCTGTCAAGCCGTAATCTTCCGGTCACGTTTTCCCTGATCTCCACCTTCCCCATGGCATGCCGGATGCGGGCTGTGCTACAGTTCGTGAAAAAATATGGAGGGAGGCCGCCAAGGCCGGAGAGGATAAAAACGTATGGATGGAGGCTGGTGGATCATGCCGCTCTTCTGGATTCTGCTCCTGGGGATCCTGTTTTTCATCCTTCGTCGTTTCATCACCCGGTCCTGCAACCAGGGAACCTCGACAATCAACCTCGGCGACGAGGCCCTGCGTCAGATCCGCGAGGAGCTGCGGGCGCTCCGGAAGGAAATCGAGGAGCTGAAGAAGCGTCTGCCGCCGGCTGAGTAAGATAGAACCCGCATCATGAGGGGAACATGGAACCGTCTTACCGGGAGCTTTACCGGCGGGGCGAACTGGAACGGCGCACCGAGGCGGCCGTCCGGGGGCTCGAGGAGTGCCGCCTGTGTCCGCGATCGTGCGGCAGGAACCGGCTGGCCGGCGAGACGGGCTATTGCCGCACAGGCCGGAAGGCCCGTATCGCCGGCTTCCACGCCCACTTCGGGGAAGAGGCGCCGCTCGTGGGATCCGGCGGATCGGGGACGATCTTCATCAGCTCCTGCAATCTTCTGTGCACCTTCTGCCAGAACGACGACATCAGCCACAGCCGGGCGGGAGACGACCTGGAGCCGATCCACCTGGCGGCGATGATGCTGAGCCTCCAGGAGCGGGGCTGCCCAAACATCAATTTCGTCACCCCCTCCCACGTGGTTCCCCAGATTCTCGAGGGACTCATGATTGCCTCCGAGCACGGACTCTCCGTACCCCTCGTCTACAACACCGGCGGCTACGACAGCGTGGAGACCCTCCGCCTCCTGGACGGTATCGTGGACATCTACATGCCCGACTTCAAGTTCTGGGACAATGCTTGGGCCGAGAGATTCTGCGGCGTGAAGGACTACCGGGAGCGGGCCTGCGAGGCGATCCGGGAGATGCACCGCCAGGTGGGGGATCTATATCTGGATGGCGAAGGAATTGCCGTCCGGGGGCTCCTGGTGCGCCACCTGGTGATGCCCGGCGGGGCCGCCGGCACGACCGACGTCATGGCCTTCCTGGCCGGTCTCTCCCCATACACCTATGTGAACGTGATGGACCAGTACCATCCCTGCGGGCGGGGCGCAGCGGATCCCCTCATCAACCGCCGCATCACGGCGCAGGAATACGCCTCCGCCGTCCGGGCCGCCCGGGACTCAGGCCTTCACCGCCTCGATAATCGGGAGCGGCGGCGCCGGCTTTGACGCTTCACCCCGGATGGTTCCATCCGTCCCGATAACGACTTTCTTCAGCGGTACGTCTTTCCCCGCCATTTCCATCCCCTTCCGGACGATCATGGGCAGCCCCTGACAGCAGGGAACCTCCATGACGGCGACGGTCATGTCGCGGATCTCGTTGGCGGCAAAGATCCGGGCGAACTTCTCAATGTAAGGTCCGGGATCGTCGAACTTGGGGCAGCCGAGGAGGACCACCCTGCCCTGCAGAAAGTCCCGGTGAAAGGCCGGATACGCCACGGGTACACAGTCCGCCGCCACCAGGAGGCTCGCTCCCCGGAGGAACGGCGCCGTCGGCGGCACCAGACGGATCTGGACGGGCCAGTGTCCGAGGGCCGAAGATTCGTGGCTCGATGTCACCGGTCGATTCGCCTCTTCGCAGGAGATCGTCCGGAGAAAGGTCTGGAGATGGGTGCCGGGACAGCCGCAGGCCAGGGTTTCCGGAGGCGCTTCCTCCGCCGCCGGCTCCCGCTTCCGGTGCTCCAGGACGGCCTGTTCGTCAAAAGCCTCCGCCTCCCGCTCGGCGATCTCCAGGGCGCCCCGGGGACATTCGCCCAGGCAGGCACCCAGGCCGTCGCAGTAGCGGTCCGAGACCAGCCGGGCCTTTCCATCGATGATGCGGATCGCCCCTTCGGCGCAGGCGGTCACGCAAAGGCCGCAGCCGTCGCACTTCTCCTCGTCGATGCGAATGATCTTCCGGGTGGTGTTCATGTCGATTCCTCCGTTTTTTCATATATTTTAACCACCGCTTTTCAGAACGTCTTTGACTTAAGTCAAGGAGCGATGGTATTTTTTCAGCCATGGAAAAACCAGCCATCGACCGGACCGGCCGGCTCTCCCTGATCCCCCTCTTTGCGGGCCTGCCCCGGCCCCACCTGGAGGCGCTGGCGGGAATCGCCGTCTCCAGGACGGTTCCAGCGGGCAGGCGTATCTTTTCTGAAGGGGAAGACGGAAAGGGATTTTTTGCGATCCTTTCCGGCCGCGTGAAGATTTTCAAACTGTCGCCGGAAGGCAAGGAGCAGATCCTGCACCTGTTCGGCTCCGGCGAAATTTTCGGAGAGGTGGCCGTGTTTACCGGCCAGGGATATCCGGCCCATGCCGCAGCGGAAAGGGCCTGCTCCTTCCTGTTCTTCCCCCGGGAGGACTTTGTGGGGCTGATCCGCGGGGATGCGTCCCTGGCTCTGGGGATGCTGGCGGTTCTGTCCGTCCGGCTCCGTCGCTTCACCCGCATGGTGGAGGACCTGTCCCTGAAAGAGGTCCCCGGGAGGCTGGCGGCCTACCTGCTCTATCGGAGCGGTGGAGAAACAAAGGATACCGTCGAACTGGATCTTTCCAAGGCCCAACTGGCGGCGCTCCTGGGGACGATCCCGGAGACCCTCTCACGAATCCTGGCGCGAATGAGCCGCCGGGGCCTGATCCGCACCCAGGGCGCCCGGATCGCGATTCTCGACCGGGAAAGCCTGGAGGCCATCGCCTCGGAGGGAGAAAAACTTCCCTGAACCAACCATCCGGAAAGGAGGGAATGCCATGAAACCCATCGGACCCCTGATGTGGGAGCACCGGCTCATCGAACGGATGATCCGGGCCGTAAAGGTCGAGATCGAGCGGATCAACCGCGAGAACACGGTCAACCCGGTGGCGGTGGACGTCGCGGTGGACTTCATCCGGACCTACGCCGACCGGACCCACCACGGCAAGGAAGAAGACATCCTGTTCCGGGAAATGAAGAAAAAAAAGCTGACCCCCGAGCACGCCCGGATCATGGACGAACTGATGGAGGAACACCGGCAGGGCCGGAAGACCGTAGCCCGCCTCGTGGCGGCCAAGGAACAATACCTGAAGGGTGACACCTCTGCCGTGGCCACGGTGGTCGAATGCCTCCGGTGGCTGACGGAGTTCTACCCGAAGCACATCGCCAAGGAGGACAAGGGATTCTTCTATCCGATCCTTTCCTATTTCAGCGAGGACGAGCAAAAGGCCATGCTGGAGGAATTCTGGGAGTTCGACCGGAAGATGATCCACGAAAAGTACAACCGGGCGGTGGATGCTTTCGAAGCCGGACGGCTCTGACCCAGGAAGGAAGGACCGGCCATGCAGACCCTCGATTTCTTTTGCGAGCGGATTCTGGACAACATGTCCGACGGAATCTACTTCCTCGACACAAACCGGACGATCACTTACTGGAACCGGGGTGCGGAACGGATTACGGGGTATCTCGCCTCCGATGTTCTGGGATCCGGCTGCCGGGACAACATCCTGGTGCACGTCGATGGGGACGGAACGCCGCTCTGCCAAGGCGGCTGCCCCGTCCTGCAGACGCTGACCGACGCCGAAAGCCGGGAGGCCGATGTGTTCCTCCACCACAGGGAAGGCCACCGCGTTCCTGTAAACGTCCATGTCTCCCCTATTCCGGACCATACGGGAAGGCCCGTCGGGGTCGTCGAGATCTTCCGGGAGATCACGTCGGACATGGCCGTCATGCAATACATCGAGGACCTTAAAAAAGCGGCCCTCCTGGATCCTCTGACGGGACTGGTCAACCGGCGGTTCCTGGACATGAAAATCCGTTCCTGCTTCGAGGATCTGCATCGTCACGGCTTCCCATTCGCCCTGGTCTTCGCGGACATCGACCACTTCAAGAATGTCAACGATACGCACGGTCACATGATCGGAGATGAAGTGCTCAAAATGGTCTCCAGGACCCTGAAGGAAAACATCCGCTCCTCCGATACGACAGGCCGGTGGGGCGGAGAGGAATTCCTGCTGATCCTTCAGCATCTCGATGAAAGGGAATTGGAACCTACCGCCAACAAGCTGCGTGTTCTCGTGGAGACCTCCTTTCTGCGGGTTGGGAATTGCAACCTGTTGGTTACCGTCTCCATGGGCGCCTCCATGGCACGCAGGAACGATTCGGCGGAATCCCTCATCACCCGGGTAGATGAACTCCTTTACCGGGCAAAAGCCGAAGGACGAAACCGGGCGATCACCGCCGGCTGATCGTATCACCGGCCGGCCCTCCGGATACTTCATTCCATGAGCAAAAAAAACTTCTTGACAAGAGTGTCCCCTGAGCGTTAACTGACCGCAGTAACAATATGACCGTGGTTACTCAGAGCGTTGTCATCCTCACTCCAGGTGAACGATCAAAATGGGCATCGCGGAGCGCAAGCTGAGAGAAAAAGAATCGCGACGTCAGCAGATTCAGGAGACTGCGGCCGAGCTCTTTTACAGGAAGGGATACGCCGAAACGTCTCTGGATGAAATCGCCCGCCAGGTTGAGATATCCAAAGCCACGATCTACCTTTACTTCAAGAGCAAAGATGATCTCTATTATCATATCGTGGAGCCGGCTCTCGCTGAACTGAGCCGCCGCCTGATCAAAATTGCCGAAAACAGGGAAGAACCGGCAGAAATCACCGTCAGGAAAATCATCGACGCCACCCGGGATGTTTTCTTCAGCAATCCAGGCTCATATCACCTCGTATCCCGTTACAACGCCGCCGAATTCAAAAGACTTCTGCCAAAAAACCGCCTGGATACCCTGAAGAGCCTGATGCGCTCCAATTTCAATCAGATGGAGCAGGCCGTTCAAAAAGGGATCGATCAGGGCATTTTCCACGGTCCCGATGCCAGGCTTGTGTCCATCATCCTGTGGAATTGCTTCATGGGCGTTATCCAATATCAGGAAAACAGAATGGACTCCGACAGCAAGGACTATCGCAAACCGACGATCGATGCCGCAGTCGAGCTGATTTTGAAGGGCTTGAAAAAGGAATAATTTTTTGCCGCCAACTAACCGCGGTTACATAATGACCGCGGTAATATATGGATACAGAGAGGAGATTTACGATGGAAATCAAGATGCTGGAAACAGGAATGGAACGCGTGTGGTCAGACAGCGACTCGCTGTCTCAGGCGGGATACGGGGAAACCAATCACGGCATTACCGAGCAGCCGGTCCGAGCCGGTCTGTCGGCCTCCAAACTGGAAAGCGGCTTCGAGCGTGTCTGGTCCGACGAGGATGCGCTTCATAATGCAGTTGCCCCCAAATCGATGAGAAAAGCTGCCTAGAGAGAATTGCTTGTTCTCTCCTTTCCCAGGGCCGCCTCGCCGAACCGGTGGGGCGGCCTTTTTTCGTTTCGCTCCTCGGGATCCTGCATAAGCAAATAATGTGTGGTTTATGGGAACATTGACACAAAGAAGCTTTCTCTGTATTCTTCTCCCGCCAAAAGGAAAATACGATCTTTTCCCCTTTCCCTTTTTTTAAAGGCCGCAGGGACCATGACACCTTTTCGCAGGATCACTCCCGTCATGATTATTCCCTTTGCCACCATCTTCCTCGGGGCCGTCCTTTTTTTCCTGGAACCTCTCCCTCTGCAGGTCCTGCGAAACGCTGTTTTCGACCAATACCAGCACTGGCATCCGCGGGTTTACCAGCCTGCACCCGTTCGCATCATCGACATCGACGAAGAAAGCCTGAAACGAATCGGGCAATGGCCCTGGCCCCGCACGCACGTCGCCGACATGATCGAAAGGCTGCAGCAGGCCGGCGCGGCAGCTATCGGCATGGACATCATCTTCGCAGAGCCCGACCGGACGTCGCCGAAGTCCATGGCCGCCGCCTGGAACCTTCCGGAAGACCTCCGCCAGCGCCTGGTGGGCCTGACCGACCACGACGAGGCTCTGGCCCGGACGATCCGCCACGGCCGTGTCGTCCTCGGATTCGCGGCCCAACGGGACGGCCCGGAGCGTCCGCTGCCGGCGCAACCCTTTCGATTCGTCTTTTCCGGCCCCTCCCCCCTCCCTTCTCTACATCCCTTTGAAAGCTCGGTAACGGCAATCCCGCTCCTGGAAAGCGCGGCGGCGGGCAACGGCGCCCTGACGTTCATCCCCGACTCGGACGGGGTCGTCCGCCGGGTGCCCCTCCTGGTCCGCCTGCGGGACCAGGCGATGCCGTCCCTCATCGCCGAGTCGCTGCGGGTAGCGCAGGGCGGGATGAATTACATCGTGAAGACCGGAGCCCAAAAGGGAACCGGCGTGGAGGAAATCCGGACCGGTGGCGTTACCGTGCCAACGACGCCCCAGGGGGAAATCTGGGTGCATTATACCCGGCCCGTTCCGGACCGATCCCTTCCCGCCTGGAAAGTGCTTGCGGGAGAGGCGTCCCAAGAGCATATCGACGGACACATCGTCCTGGTCGGAACATCGGCCCAGGGACTCATGGATCTCCGGTTCAGTCCGATGGGAACCATCATCCCCGGGGTGGAGGCCCATGCCCAGGCCCTCGAACAGATCCTGACGGCAACGTACCTGAAACGCCCGTCCCATGCGGGAGCCATCGAGGCGCTGGTGATCTTCATCGGCGGCCTGCTCGTCGCAATCATCGCCCTGTCCACCCAGGCCCTTGTATCGGCCGGAGTGACCGCCGCCGTTCTCCTGGCCGCCGGAGGGGGCGCCTGGATCGCCTTCACCCGTTACGGCCTGCTCCTGGACCCCGTCACTCCCGCCCTGGCGCTCCTGGTCACCTTCATCGTGGGGAGCGTCGTCCGTCACCGGACCAGCGAGCAGCGCCAGCGGTGGGTCCGGGAGGCCTTCTCGCGTTACGTGTCGCCCAACCGCGTCGATTACCTGGTCGAGCACCCCGACCAGCTGGAACTGGGGGGACAGCGCCGGGTATGCAGCTTCATCTTTACGGATCTCGCCGGTTTTACAAGCCTCATGGAATCGATGGACCCCGGTGACGCCGTCTCGGTCCTCAACGCCTACCTGGATGAGATGGTCACCACCGCCTTCCGGCACGGCGGGACCCTGGACCGGATCGTCGGCGACGCCGTGGCGATCATGTTTTCGGCGCCGGTCGTGCAGCCGGACCACCAGGAGCGGGCCATGAAGTGCGCCCTGGAGATGCATGCGTTCGCGGAGCGGTACGCGGACGACCTCAACGCGAAGGGCATTGCCTTCGGGCAGACCCGCATCGGCGTCCACACCGGCGAGGTCATCGTCGGGAACTTCGGCGGAACGACCATGTTCGACTACCGCGCCCTGGGCGACGCCGTCAACACGGCCTCCCGTCTCGAAGGCGTGAACAAGTACCTGGGAACACGGATCTGCGTCTCCGAGGCCACCCTCGCCGGCTGCCCGGACGCGGCGGTCCGGCCCGTGGGAGCTCTGGTCCTGAAAGGGAAGACCCGCCCCCTGGCGGTCTATGAGCCGCTGGCGGCATCCGGCGGAAAAGGCGAGGCATCGGAGCACGACTGCGCCTACGAGCAGGCATTCGAGAGGCTGCGCCGGAGTGACCCGGGTGCCGGGGCGGCGTTCGAGCGCCTGGCGGCCGAAAGGCCGCTCGATCCTCTCGTTCGCCTTCACCTGGAACGCCTGCGGGCTGGCGAGTCAGGAGACACCATCGTTCTGGCGGAAAAATAGAACCGGGCTTCATGACAGAGGCAGCGGGGGAAGGCATATCCCCGGACACCTGGCAACCGACGAGGACAACCGCATCAGAATCCCGTGACGCGGATATTCGCGCGGATCGGAAGGATGGAAAACACAAGAAATGCATGCAGGAGGGGACACCATGCTGAGATTCGTCATGGCAGTCGTCCTACTTCTCCCGGCCCTGGCATGGGCGGGGGATCAGGACTCCATCGGATATGTCAAGACGGTCAAGGGCGGGGCCTTCGTGATCGACGGCGGGAAGCCGGTCCGGGCCGCGCCGGGCACGCCGATCAGGATGGGAAACACGCTGAAGACCGGCCCCGACGGGAGCATGGGGGTTACGTTCAAGGACAACACCGTGATGTCCTTCGGGCCCGACACCGCCCTGACGGTAGACGAGTATCTCTACGCGCCGGGGAATGACAACCTCAAGTTCGGCACCACCGTGTCGAAAGGCAGCCTGCAGGTCGTCTCGGGTGTGATTGCCAGGCTCAAGCCGAACTCCGTCCGCATGAAGACGCCGACGGGAACGATCGGAATCCGCGGTACCCGCTACCTGGTCAGGGTCGAGCCGCAGAACGGAGGTGAAAAGCCATGATGAGCATCTCAAAGACGGTCCTGATCATTTGTATCGTGCTGCTGGCGGCGGGCTGCGCGACGGCACCGAAGCCCGCTCCGAAGTCCTACGTCGTCCTGATGGACAACGCGGACGGAACGTCAGGACAGATCTCGGTCAGCGGGGAAAAGGGCGAGGTGCTGCTGGACAAGCCGCGCACCGGCGCCGACCTGGACGGATCGACATCCACCCCGTACGCGGTCGGAGAAGACCGGATCCAGAGGGATTTCGGCGAGGCCCTCGCCACCCGGCCGCCTCTGCCGGTCAGCTTCATGCTCTACTACCGGGCCGGGGGAACGATGCTGACGGGTGAGTCCCAGGCCCTGATCCCGGCGATCCTGGAGGCAACGAGAAACCGGCCGGCGCCTGACGTATCGGTGATCGGCCATACCGATACGGTAGGGAACAGCGAATCCAATGAAAAGCTTGCGCTGCAGCGGGCGCAGTCCGTGGCGGAAATCATCCGGAAGGCGGGCCTGCAGGTTCACGACCTGACGATCACGTCCCATGGTGAGCGGAATCTCCTTATCCCCACGCCGGACAACACGCCCGAACCGAAAAACCGCCGGGTGGAGATCACCGTTCGCTGACGTTGCTTCCTCCCGTTACCGGTGAGACACTGCCGGGAGGCGGGCCGGCCCGCATGACGGACGCCATAGAAAGGAAATCCCATGGCTCTCTTTTCAAACCTGAAGCTGCGTTTCCAAAACTGGGCCGTCATCGCCTTGCTCTGCTTCGTTTTTACGCTTACCGCTTCGGTTCTCACCGTCGTTATCGACAAGTTCAATTCCATGGCGGAAAACAGCGCAAAGCAGCGCTTTATCCTCATCACGCAGACCGGCGTGGAGCGGCTCCAGACCCTCATCGGGGGGACAAGTCGATGCGTCGCAGTTCAGGCTGCCGCAAGGAGCGAAAGCTATCTCCGGGGAGGACGCCTGAACGGCGAGGACATGCTGGTGACTTTCATGTCCGAGCTGGAGAGCGAAGAGAACCTGTATTCCGTCTATTTCGGGCTCGAGAGCGACGACTTCTTCCAGGTGATCAATGTCCGCGATAACCCTCGCATATTGGCCGCCCTGTCGGCCCCTGCGAACACCCGGCTTGCGGTGCGAAGAATCGCCCGGACCACCGGGGACAAACGATTGGAATCCTGGCAATTCTGGTCCTCCGACCGGCAGGTTATCGGTTCAAAGGAAGGACGGACCAAATATTTCCCTACCCAGCGGCCCTGGTACGAAGGGGCAAAGTCGAATCCGCCCGTCGCGATCACGGACCCGTATGTATTTGCCTCATCCCGGGAAGTCGGCATCACGGTTTCCAGTCCCCTCCGGGGTGGAATCGGGGTGCTGGGGGCGGACCTGAGCCTGGAAGGGTTGCGGAATTTTCTGACACAAATCCCGATGACGCCGGCCGGCGCAATCGTCATTCTCGATCACCACAACCGGATCCTGGCCCTCCACAGTTCATCCCGGGCCTACAACCTGACAGGAGTGGCTGCACTGACACCGATCTCCCAGACGGCCAGTCCTCATCTCGCCGTCCTGGAATCGTGGCAAGGCGGGAATGAGAGGGGAGAAGCGCGGGTCGTCGACGTCGGGGGAGAGTCCTTCGTGTTTGCAAACCACACGTACCACGCCGCAACAGGGGTCGAATTCCGTATCGGCGCCTTTGCGCCGATGACCGACTTTTCCGGTCTGATTGTCGAGGCCCGGAACCAAGTCATCCTGGTAACGGTCGTCTTTCTGCTGGTCGTGATCCCCCTTGCCGTCCTTGGCGCACGCCGGGTCGGGCGAGCCCTGTCCGCCCTTGCAGGAGACGCGGAACGAATCAAGAACCTGGATTTTTCCGGCGAAGTTAAAAAAATCGCCTCCATCCTGTATGAGGTGGACACGCTCGACCAGGCCCACCGGGTCATGAAGAGCACACTCCGCGAGCGCACCCGGGCCCTGACCGTAGCGGAAGAAAAGCTCGCCAGCTTGGTGGAGAACGGAATCCTGCTCTCAAGGGAGCACAACCGACAGGCACTGCTCCGGCATATCCTCCTCAACGGCAGGCAGTTGTGCAATTGCGACGCCGGAACGATGTACCTGAAAACGGAAAGGGGCACGATGGCATTTGCATTGCGTACAAAGGACGATACGCTCCCCTCGTTCGAGATCCCGCTCCGCGATCCGGCCACGGGATCACTGAACGAGCAATACGTCTCGGTCTACGCGGCGGTGCATGATGAAACCGTCGTCATCGACGACGTCTACTCCGAAACACAGTTCGACATGAGCGGGTCGCACCGCTTTGATGAAGAAACGGGATACCGGACCATCTCCATGCTGACCGTCCCCATGTCGCCCCGCGAAGGCGAGGTGATCGGGGTCCTGCAGTTCATGAACGCCCTGAACCCGGATACGGGGGAGGTGATTCCGTTTCCCCGGGAATTGGTGGGGTTTGTCGAGGCGCTGGCCTCGCAGTCGGCGGTCGCACTGGAGAATCACAATCTGCTGCAGGCCCAGCGGGTGCTGATGGATTCGTTGATCAGGCTGGTAGCCGGCGCCATCGACGCCAAGAGTCCCTATACCGGAGGCCATTGCGAACGGATGCCGGAGCTGGCGATCATGCTGGCGGAGGAGGCCTCCCGTGTAACGGAGGGACCGCTGGCTGGTTTCGTTTTCCGTTCGGAGGAAGAGTGGCGGGAATTCCGGATCGGAGCGTGGCTGCATGACTGCGGCAAGGTCACGACGCCGGAATACGTGGTCGACAAGGCAACCAAGCTGGAGACGATCTACAACCGCATCCACGAAATACGCATGCGTTTCGAGGTGCTGCTCAGGGACGCGGAAATCGATTGCCTCAAGGCCATCCAGAGCGGCGTCGATCCGGAAGCCGCCGTCAGGGAATTCCGCGAGCGGCGCGCCGGGCTGATCGACGATTTCGCCTTCGTGGCGGAATGCAACATCGGCGGCGAGTTCATGGACCCGGAGCGCATCGTGCGGATCAAGAGGATCGCCGGCCGGACCTGGCTCCGTCATTTCGACGACCGCCTCGGCCTGTCAGAGGAGGAACTGCGGCGCCACGAAGGCATGCCCGCCCCCGAGCTGCCGGCGGTCGAGACCCTGCTCTCCGACAAGCCATGCCACATCATTCCGCGGAGCGACAGGAGGATCTTCGATCCAAAGTATGGCTTCAAAGTGCAGGTTCCGAAAAACCTGTATAACTTCGGTGAGATAATCAATCTGTGTGTCGAGCGGGGCACGCTTTCCGAAGAGGAGCGCTTCAAGATCACCGAGCACATCATCCAGACCATCGCCATGCTGGATGCCCTGCCCTTTCCAAGGGAACTGCGCAGGGTTCCCGAGTACGCCGGCGCCCACCACGAGACGCTGACAGGTTCCGGATATCCACGCCGCCTGACCGAAAGCGATCTGTCCGTCCCGTCCCGCATCATGGCCATCGCCGATATCTTCGAGGCCCTGACCGCTTCCGACCGCCCGTACAAAAAGGCCAAGATGTTGTCCGAGTCGATTAGAATCCTGTCCTTTTTCAAAAAAGACCGGCACATCGATTCGGCGCTGTTCGATCTTTTCCTCCGCTCGGGCGTGTATCTGCGGTATGCGAAGCGTTTTCTCAAACCCGAGCAGATCGACGAGGTCGACATTTCGCAATATCTGGGCTGAAAAAACGGGGATGGGAACCATCAGGACAGAGAGGGGGCCGCTCGTTCTTTCGGCAGAGGTCAGCACCGGGCGGAGTCAGGAAGCTGCCGGCTCCATTCGTTCATTCATCCCCTTGACGGCATAGCCCATGTAGGAAGCGCTTGTATCGACGCTTTCGCACAAGCCCAGGCGCCGCCCCAACTCCCGGTACGAGATCCTGCCCCGGACGCGCCTGTTGAAATTGAGCCAGATACCGATCGGATTGCCGTGGGGGGCGATGCCGCGAATGTCCCGCTGGACAAGTCCATGCCGGGCAAGCAGGTCGGATAATTCCGCCGGACGGATGAACTTCTTCCAAACGTGGGAGTTCGGTTCGGCGAAGGCCGTCGACGGCCAGTCCTGCATGATCTTGATGACGGCGACCCAGCTCCGGAACGTCCGGTTGATCGTGTCGAAGCAGAAGATCCCGCCGGGTTTGAGCACTCTCGCGATTTCAGCAATCACCCGCCCGACTTCTTCGACATGTTCCAGGACATCGCAGCACAGAACGATGTCGAAGCTCCCGCCCCCGAAAGGAAGCTGCTCGCCCGCGGCCGAACGGTAATCAATCTGCAGCCCGCCTGCGGCAGCGTGCTCCCGCGCCGCCTCGATGGACGGCCACGCCGGGTCCACGCCGGTCACTTCATAACCGGCTCGGGCAAACTCCTCCGACAGCAGCCCTCCGCCGCACCCCACGTCGAGGACAGTCCGGAATGCCGGTCTCCCGTCACTCTCCTTCTCCAGGATCCGCCGGAAATAGCCGAATCGCACGGGATTGATGAAAAAACGGATAGTGGCGAATTCGCCTTCATCGTCGTCCCACCAGGCGTGTCCCCGCCGGCTGTAAATCTCATTGTTCACCTGCATGGCCGGCGCCTCTCATCCTCCCGCCACGAAGGCGTGCCCCACGAACAGGACCACAACCGAGGCGACAATGACACTTGCCAGAATCGCTTCCCTGCTCGGGAAAGGAATGTTCCGGACAGCCCCTTTCGCATGCCGGAGCAGGGCATGGCGGTTCAGGAAGATGTGCCAGACGGCAAAGACGAGAAAAAGGACCGCGAACACGTTGTGTGCCGCCATCCAGGCATGGCGCTGGGTTGACACGGGGGAAAACTGATAGAGGTGATTGGCATACCCCGTGAGGGGAAGCCCCAGTCCGGAGAAGGCCGCCGCCAAGGCGGCAAAGGCTCTCCTGTTGAAGGGTTTTTCCGTTTTCGTTTTCATCGTCCTTTCTCCCTTATCTGTACTGGTCCAGAGCGCCGCGAAGCGCTCCAAGGACCCGGATCGTCGCCTGAACGTCCTCCAGGTCGAGTTTCTCCCCCACCGAGCGCTCGAAGGCATGCATGCGCTCGTGGATCTTCCGGAACTGGAGCCTTCCCTTCGCCGTCAGGCTGACAAAATTGCGGCGGCCGTCCCTGGAATCGGACCGTCTCTGCACCCACTTCTGCTCCTCCATCTCCCGGACGAGCCGGGTCACGGCGGCGGCGTTGATGCCCAGCCGGCGGGCGATCTCCATGACGCCGGCCTCCCTGGGCATCTCGACGGCCAGGAGCCGCAAAAGAGCAAGCCTGGAGGACGATATTCCGATGATCCGAGGGATGACATTCAGCATCGCCTGCTGCGTGCGATAAAGCTCCCTCAGGAGATGAAGCTCATCCCCCCTGTGCTCCAGGATTTCCGGATTCATTGTGTCCCCTGTCTTTTCCATTGCCTCGTTCATTGCATAGGTCATTGACTTAGTCAACGATTAATTCATGCGACGGACTGCTTCAGTAGTGGGTGGGTTCATCGGATGGAGAAATCAGTCCCTGGCAAAGAGAGCGGACCGGCTCAGAGATATTTCGGGACGTGCCACCAGGGTCAGCCCGACACGCTCTGACGTATCCAGGGTCGACTGGAATCGTTTTGCACTGACATGGAGGCGGGGTTCGGCGATCAGCATGCGACCACCGGACCGGAGACAGGCCTTGAGATCGGACAGGAAGGCCTGCTGGTCCGGCACTTCGTGAATCATCCAGAAGATCAGGATGAAATCCGCGGAATCGGGCATATCGGGATCTCCGGGCTTGCCCAGGTGCGTGACGAGATTCCCGCTGAGGCCCGCCCGATCGGCCCGCTGCCGGAGGGCATCCAGCATCCGCTTCTGGATGTCGAGGGCAACGACCTTCCCGCCGCTGCCGACGAGGCCGAGCAGCGGGATCGTGAAATACCCCATCCCCGGACCGACGTCGATTACGGTAAAACTCTGTTTTACATGCGGTTGAAGGA